>CAWUJR010000258.1:0-5782 GCA_963922375.1 uncultured Robbsia sp. | reverse complement strand
ATGCCTGACGCGCTGGCATTGGCCGATGAACGCGTGCGGGCCCGCAAGCCCCGGTTTGCGCCGGTGACGTTTTCCGAGCTGGGCGGGGTGCGCTTTTTGCACTTCGGCACGGAATGGGTGCAAGGCGCGATGCGGTTGCGTAAGCCGTTCGATCTCGAACTCGAATACGCGCAGCAAATGATGGCCTGGTTGCTGTTCCTGAATCCCACCCCGGTGATCACCCAGCTTGGCCTGGGTTCGGCGTCGCTGACAAAATGGTGCCATCGCGCATTGGCCGAGAGTCGCGTCGAAGCCGTCGAATTGAACCCGTCGGTCGTGATCGCTGCACACAGTATGTTTGCGCTACCAAACGACGACGCCCGACTGCAAGTGGTCGAAGCCGACGCATGGGACTACGTCACCGATGCCGCGAACCACGGGCGAGTAGGGGTGTTGCAGGTCGATCTGTATGATGCCACTGCGCGCGGCCCGGTGCTCGACAGCGTGGCGTTCTACCGCGCTTGCCGCGCTACGCTGAGCACGCCCGGCATGTTGACGGTGAATCTGTTCGGTGACCATCCAAGTTTCGAGCGCAACCGTCGGCACTTGCATGCGGCGTTCGACGGGCGCGTGATTGTACTGCCAGAGGTGCATGAGGGCAACCGGATCGCCCTCGCGTTCTCCGGGCCGCCGCTGGACTTTGCTTGGAGCGATCTGCGAGAGCGTGCCGCCTTTATCGAGCAGCGCTATGGGCTCAGAGCGAAGAAATGGATCGGTGCACTGCAAGCGGTGATGCCGAAGGGCGAGCGCTTCGTCATCTGATCGGCTTGCCGCTCGGAGGGCTAGCCAGCGTACGCGGTGCAGACGGCGGCGCGCCAGCGCACCGCATGGCCGATGTGTGTTGCGCCAACAACGGGAATGTGTCTACTTGACAAGCTCCGCGCTCGCAGGGCTTGTTTGCCCTGATCGGTGCTTGACCGGCGTTCTACCGCTCTTATACCCTTGCACCCTTTGTGCTCCACCCTGCCGTCTTAAAAACAATGCCGGGGGAGAAGACCGAACTTGGAGACCATCCATGGCCCGCCTGGACCCGTCCGACGAGAGAGCAAAGCATTGGCTTTGGCTCTTGCTGATACCTTATGTCGCCCTGTTGTGGGTGCCGTTCTATAACAGCATCACCCCCACGCTATGGGGTTTTCCGTATTTTTACTGGTACCAGTTGCTATGGGTCGTGATCAGTTCCGCGATCACGGCACTCGTTTATATGAAGACGCGCCGCTATTACCGTAGTAAGCGCCAGGCGGGCCCCGCGAAATGAACGTCACTGCAACCGTTGTCTTTATCCTGTTTTTCGTCGGCGTCACTGTCATCGGGTTCCTGGCGGCGAACTGGCGTCGTGGCGATATGGCGCTGCTGGACGAGTGGGGCCTGGGCGGTCGCCGCTTCGGCACGCTGGTCACGTGGTTCCTGCTTGGCGGCGATTTGTACACCGCTTACACGTTTGTCGCCGTTCCCGCGCTGGTGTTCGGTGCGGGTGCGACCGGGTTCTTTGCGATCCCGTATTCGGTGCTGATTTATCCGTTCGCCTTCATCGTTTTTCCAAAACTTTGGATGGTCGCGAAAAAACACGGCTATATCACGGCGGCGGATTTCGTCCATGCACGCTTCGGTAGCCGAACACTCGCGCTCGCGGTTGCGTTCACCGGCATCATCGCGACCATGCCGTATATCGCGCTGCAACTGGTGGGTATCGAGGTGGTGATCGGTGGACTCGGCTTGCCGACGCAAGGCTGGGTCGGTGAACTGCCGTTGCTGCTCGCGTTCGTGATCCTGGCCGCTTATACCTACACCAGCGGCTTGCGCGCACCGGCGATGATCGCGGTGGTCAAGGACGTGCTGATCTATGTGGTGATCGCCGCCGCGATGATCGTGATCCCGGCGCAACTGGGTGGGTTCGGCCATATCTTCAGCGCCGTGCCGGTGCAGAAGCTGATCATGAAGGCACCGGATGCGAGCAGTCTAAACGGCTATAGCGCGTATGCGACGCTGATGATCGGCTCTGCCGTGGCGGTATTCCTCTACCCGCATTCGGTCACCGCTTTGCTGAGTTCGTCGTCCGGCGGCGCGATCCGACGCAATATGGCACTGTTGCCGGCGTACTCGATCGTGCTCGGCATGCTGGGTCTGCTCGGCTATATGGCGCTTGCATCGGGCGTGAAGGATATGCCGGAGTTCGCCCCGTACTTTAAAGCGTTCGGTCCGAATTTCGCGGTGCCGGCGCTGTTCCTGCATTACTTCCCATCATGGTTCGTCGGCGTGGCATTTGCCGCAATCGGGATTGGTGCGCTGGTGCCTGCCGCGATCATGTCCATTGCTGCGGCGAACCTGTACACGCGCAATATCCACCGCGTGTTCGTCAATCGCAACATGACCGGCAAGCAAGAGACCGATGTCGCGAAACTCGTATCGTTGGTGGTGAAGTTGGGCGCGGTCGCATTTATCGTGTTCTTGCCGTTGCAGTTTGCGATTCAGTTGCAATTGCTGGGCGGAATCTGGATCATTCAGACGTTGCCGGCTATCGCGCTGGGTCTGTTCACGCGGCTGCTTGACTATCGCGGGCTGTTGCTCGGATGGGCGGCGGGTATCGCGACGGGCACGGCGATGGCGGGATCGCTGCACTTCAAGTCATCCGTTTTCGCGCTGCATATCGGCGGGGTGGCGGTGCCGGGCTATGCGGCAGTCTGGGCGCTGGCCGTGAACCTGATCGTGTCGGTGGGCGTCAGTCTCGCAGTGCGGGCGCTCCACATCAAAGGCCCGGAGGACCGCACCCGTCCCGAGGATTACCTGGAAATGGCAGAGCACTGAGCGCCGAAACGGAAGACGCCCCGATGGTTGGGCGTTGCGTTTGTTGTCGAGCGACATGCAGCGCGATCGCCGCACGATGGGGGCTCGCGATGCATCGGACCGAAGCGCAACGCCGCGCCATGAAAAAAGCCGCATCCGCTGCGTCTGACGACGTTCCGGATACGGCTTTTTGACGGCGGCGAACCGCCGTCGAGGCTGGTATCGCTGCTCGTATCGCTGCTTCTGTCTGGTGATTACTTCTGCAGTTCGACGATCAGCTTTTCGAGTTTGACTGCATCGGCTGCAAATTGGCGGATGCCGTCGGCCAATTTCTCGGTCGCCATCGCATCGTCGTTCAACGCAAAACGGAATGCCGACTCGCTCACGTCGACGCGATCGATCGATTCTGCCTTCGATGCCTCCGGCTCCAGCTTGCGCGTGACCGTGTCGTTCGAGTCTTGCAGCTTCTTCAGCAGATCCGGGCTGATCGTCAGCAGGTCACAACCCGCCAATTCGGTGATCTGCGAAATCGTTCGGAAGCTCGCACCCATCACTTCGGTCGGATAGCCGAACTTCTTATAGTACGAATAGATGCGCTTCACCGACGTCACGCCCGGATCGTTCGCACCGCCATCGCGGGCTTCGTCCCAGTCCGCACCGGCGGTCTTCTTGTACCAGTCATAGATACGGCCGACGAACGGCGAGATCAGCTTCGCTTTGGCCTCTGCGCACGCGACCGCTTGCGGCAACGAGAACAACAGCGTCATATTGCAGTCGATGCCTTCGGCTTGCAGCTTTTCCGCCGCGCGAATGCCTTCCCACGTCGACGCGATCTTGATCAACACCCGCTTGGTGTCGACGCCATATCCTTTGTATGCGGCGATCAGCGAATGGGCTTTCTCGACGGTGGCATCGGTATCGAACGACAGACGGGCGTCCACTTCCGTCGACACGCGGCCCGGGATGATCTTCAGGATCTCCTGACCGAATGCGATGATCAGCTCATCCATGATCGTGCTGAGCGGCTTGCCCTGATGGTCCTTGACCGTCTTTTCGAGCAGCGGGCGGTACTCTTCCTTCTGCACAGACTTCAGGATCAGCGACGGGTTGGTCGTGGCATCCTGCGGTTTGTAGGCTTCCAACAACCGAAAATCGCCGCTATCGGCGACAACGGTGGTGAATTGTTTGAGCTGGTCTAACGATGTCATGATCAGGCCTCCTTGCCCGCTGCTCACCGACGCTGCAATGACGAGAAACCGACCCGTCCTGCTCGGGGCGCAGCGTGATAGTTGTCTAGGTGTGGAATGCAGTGGTGTTCCATGGCGCTTCGTCTTCTATTGTAAGCCCCATCCGGCATTTGCCGCAGCGCTGCTTGCGGGAACATCGACCGGTCGGCACCGTCAATCGTGCGTGGCGCGCCGACGGATACGCTCAATATAGGCGGCACCGTCGATGTCGGTGCCGTTGCGCTGGGCTTCCCATAGCGTCTCGCCTAGACATTCGATGATCTGGTGCTGCGCTTCGTGCAACGAGCCCAGCCGCGATGCCAGCCGGTCGTGCGCGGCGCGAATGCCTTTGGGCTGGTCGATCGCCAGTTGTTCGCTGATCGCCAGATGCATCGATAGATGCAAAAACGGGTTGCTCTGTCCGTGTTCCGGCGTGTAATCCTGCGCGGCCGCCTGCGCAGGATCGTCGAGCGTTTCGCGATATTCCGGATGTTCGGCAATCCAGTCCGCCGCGATGGTTTCCAGCGGTGTCAGGATGTCGCCGTCGCGGTGCTTACGCCAGGTTTCGCAGAAAAATTGCCGTACTTCTTCGCGGCTGGGATTGAACATGATCGGCTCCGTCAAGACGAAATTGTACGCTTTGCAGCCACTTTCCCGCGCGCGGCGGGCTTGACCTTATCAGCGGGGCGGACGTCCGGCACGCCGGCCGGGGTGTTTGCCGCCATTTTCACCGATTTGACCTGTTTGGCCACTTTGACGATTTTCAAACGCTCGCCTGCTTCGTCGTCGGGCGCCGGGGTCTTCGGACGGAATTCGCAGAGCGGTTCGATCGCACAATGCCAGCACTCGGGCCGTCTCGCCTTGCAGACATAACGGCCGTGCAGCAGCAGCCAATGATGGGCATCATGTAGGAATGCCTTCGGTGTGACCTTGACCAGCTTGTCTTCGACGATTTTGACGTCTTTCCCGGGCGCGAGTCCCGTGCGATTCGCGACGCGGAAGATATGGGTATCGACCGCGATCAACGGCTGCCCAAAAGCGGTATTCAAGATGACATTCGCGGTTTTCCGGCCCACACCCGGTAACGCTTCCAACGCCTCGCGGTGCGGCGGTACCTCGCCGTCATGCAGCTCCAGCAGCATCCGGCAACTGGCGATCACGTTTTTCGCCTTCGTCTTATACAGTCCGATCGTCTTGATATAGTCGGTCACGCCCGCTTCACCCAACGCCAGGATGCTGGCAGGGGTGTTCGCCACCGGAAACATCTTGCGCATCGCCTTGTTGACCGAGACGTCGGTGGCTTGGGCAGACAGCATGACTGCGATCAGCAGCTCGAACGGCGTGGTGAATTCCAGCTCTGTCGTCGGATGCGGATTCAGTTCCCTGAGCGTTTCGTACAGCGCTTGTCGCTTTTCAGCATTCATGGATCGATATCAGGGGCGCTTGAGAGGACGGGCCACCGGGTTCACGGTTGTGCCGGAGGACCCGGATGCAGTGGGAGGTTCGGATGCCGCCGAGGAACCGGATGCGTCGGAAGATCCGGATGCAGTGGAAGACCGAGGTGCAGTGGATAATCCGGGTGCAGGGGAAGACCCAGGTGCAGTGGATGATCCACCGTCGCGCGGGGTGGACGAGGGCTCGACCGATGCGTTTGCTTGCTGGCGCAGTCGGGCGCGCGCAATGGCCGCCTGAATGATCGCCTGCTTGCGCGCCTGCGCAGCGTCCTGCGCTAA
>CAWUJR010000257.1:0-5794 GCA_963922375.1 uncultured Robbsia sp. | reverse complement strand
CGCTTCCCGCTCAGGCGTTTCGGCTGAAACGACGCAATGACCGCATCGCGGATATCCGCCGCTTCCAGCATCCGGCCATCGCCGATTTCACCGCATGCCTGCTCGCCGGAGCCGGGCCCCCACACCGCAATGCCATCATCGCGCAACTGCGTGACATTGCGTTGTGTCGCAAGGTTCGACCACATCTGCCGGTTCATCGCCGGCACCACGCTCAATGGGCAATCGCGCGCGATGCAGAGCGTGGACAACAGATCGTCCGCATGGCCGTGGGCCAGACGGGCGAGAAAATCGGCAGAAGCGGGGGCGATCACGATCGCATCCGCTTTGCGGGACAGATCGATGTGCGCCATGCCATTGCCGCCTTGTGATGCCCACTCATCGACATAGACTGGGCGGCCGGTCAATGCCTGCATCGTCAGCGGCGTGATGAATCGGGTCGCAGCCTCGGTCATCGCCACTTGCACCGTCGCGCCGGCCTTGATCAGCAAACGCGCCAGTTCGGCCGCTTTGTAGCAAGCGATACCGCCGGTCAGACCGAGAATCAGATGGCGCCCTTGTAAATCGCTGCCGGGCAGTGACTGCGGCTGCGTGGTCGCGTCATCCGCCGTTGCCGCATCGATCCGCTTTGTCGCCGTGTGCGTGTCGCCCGCCGCCGTCCGTTCGTCGCGGATCGGATCAGTGCTCATGAGTGTGTTCCCCGTGAATCGTCCGCGCTGCTGTCTGATGCAACCACGGTGCGACGATTTGCATTAGCCATGCGCGCGAACGCGGCGCAGTTCGTCGATTATCAGCAAGGCCGCGCCGATGCAGATCGCGCTGTCGGCCAGATTGAACGCCGGCCAGTGCCAGCGGTGCAAGTGAAAGTCGAGGAAATCGATCACATGTCCGTGGATCAGACGATCGATGACGTTGCCCAATGCGCCGCCCATGATCAGCGACAACGCGGCGCAGAAAAGCTTCTGCGACCCGTGCCGTTTGATCAGATAGCAGATCACCAGTGCTGCCACCACACCGAGTACCGTGAAGCCCCAACGTTGCCAACCGCCGGCAGCCGCCAGGAAGCTGAATGCGGCGCCCGGGTTGTACACCAGTACCAGATTGAAGAAACCGGTCACTTCGCGGCCTTCGCCATAAGCAAAGGTCTGCGTGATGGCGAGCTTGCTCAGCTGGTCGCAGAGGATCGCGATGACCGCGACCCCGAGCCAGGGTAGCAACGAGCCGCTCCCGTTGCCCACGCTGCCGCCGTTGCCGCTACGTGCGCGGCCCTTCGACACGTAGGTCTGCTTCACTGCCTGCTTGGTCGCCATGGTTATGCCGCACTCCGTTTTTCACCCGCGCCGAAGAGATTGCTGACACAGCGTCCGCAAAGCCCATCGTGCTGCGCATCGATACCCACATCATCGCGGTGATGCCAGCAACGCTCGCATTTCTTCGCTGCCGACGGCGTGACCGCGACCGCATGGGCGGCGTCGTCGGGAACCCGCTCCAACACCGCCTGCGACGTGATCATGACGAATTTCAGATCGTCGTCCAGGCTCGCGATCGCGTCGAAACGCTCACCGGACGCGCGGATCACGACCTCGGCTTGCAACGACGAGCCGATCTGGCCGCCGGTGCGGGCTTCTTCCAGTGCCTTCGTCACGTCGCTTCGGACGTCTCGCAGCAGTTGCCACTTGGCCAGCAACGCTTCGTGGTCGTTGATCTCCGGGTACGTGTGGAACAGACCGGTGAAGATCGTTTCGCTGCTCGGATGCAGCACCTTCCACGCTTCTTCCGCCGTGAACGAGGCGAACGGCGCCATCAGGCGCAACAACCCATTCGCAATATGCCACAGCGCGGTCTGCGCAGCGCGGCGTGCCTGCGAATCGGGTGCCATCGTGTACAACCGGTCCTTCAGCACGTCCAGATAGAAGCCGCCCAGGTCTTCCGAGCAGAACGTCTGGATTGCAGCCACCACCGGATGGAACTCGTAACGCTCGTAGTGCGACAGCAGTTGGCTTTGCACCGACGCTGCACGGGCCACCGCGTACCGATCGATTTCCAACCAAGCCGACGGCAACAGGCCATCGCGTTCGATATCGAAATCCGACAGGTTCGACAGCAGAAAGCGCAGCGTATTGCGGATGCGTCGATAGCCTTCGACCACACGCTTCAAGATTTCGTCGGAGATCGACAGTTCGCCGGAGTAATCGGTCGACGCCACCCAGAGCCGGATGATTTCGGCGCCCAGCTTGCTCGACACTTCCTGCGGCACGATCACATTGCCGACCGATTTCGACATCTTGCGACCTTCGCCATCGACCGTGAACCCGTGCGTCAGCAACGCCTTATAAGGCGGCCGACCATCGAGCATCGATCCGCTCAACAGCGACGAGTGGAACCAGCCCCGATGTTGGTCGGACCCTTCCAGATAGAGATCGGCCGGAAAGGCCAGGCTGTCTTTGTGCGAACCGCGCAGCACATGCCAATGCGTGGTGCCCGAGTCGAACCAGACGTCCAGTGTGTCGCGGTTCTTTTCATACATCGGCGCTTCGTCGCCCAACAAATCGGCCGGCTGGATCGATGCCCAGGCTTCGATACCCTCCTGCTCGACACGTTGCGCGATCTGTTCGAGCAACGCGACCGAGCGCGGGTGCAGTTCGCCGGTTTCCTTGTGGACGAAGAACGCCATCGGCTCGCCCCACTGGCGCTGACGCGACAACGTCCAGTCCGGGCGATTGGCAATCATGTTGAACAACCGCTGCTTGCCCCAGGCCGGGTAGAACTGCGTCGCTTCGACACCGGCCAGCGCCGTCTCGCGCAGCGATGCGCCGCCGTCGGTCGGCGTGACATCCATGCCGGCGAACCACTGCGAGGTTGCACGGTAGATGATCGGCGTCTTGTGGCGCCAGCAGTGCATATAGCTGTGCACATGCATTTCATCGTGCCACAGCGTGCCGGCCGTGCGCAACGTTTCGATGATCTTCGGACCGGCTTCCCAGATCGTCAGACCGCCGAACAACGGCAGACTCTCTGCGAAATGCCCATCGCCCATGACAGGGCCGATGATGTCGTCGTCCTGCATGCCATGCGCTTTGCAAGAGAGGAAATCCTCGATGCCGTAAGCAGGCGCAGAGTGGACGACGCCCGTGCCAGCATCCAGCGTCACGTAATCGCCGAGATACACCGGCGATGTGCGCGCATATCCCGGGTGAACGGCAGCCAGCGGGTGATGGAAGCGAATGCCGGAGAGCTTCTCACCGGTAGTCACGGCAACGATCCGGCTAGGCGTACGGGCATCGCTATCTGCGGTTGTCGTATCGACGGCTGCTCCTTCGGCGTCGGTGTCGGCCAGTGCCGGCAGGCCGTACTGCTTCAGCGTGGGTGCGACGCGGTCCGTGGCCAGTAACAACAACCCGGCTGCGGTCTGCACCAACGCGTATTCGATTTCCGGATGCAGGTTCAGCGCTTGGTTCGACGGAATCGTCCACGGTGTCGTGGTCCAGATGACGATCTGTCCCGCTTGGCCGTCCTGACCGCCGGTGTTCGCCGGCAGCGCGGCCAGACCGAACGCCTGGGCGAGCTTTTCCGGCTCTGCGAATGGGAAGCCGACGTCGATGGCCGGATCGGTCCGGTCCTTGTACTCGACCTCCGCCTCGGCCAGCGCGGAACCGCAGTCGAAACACCAATTGACCGGCTTCAGGCCCCGATAGACATAGCCTTTTTCCAGGATCCGGGCGAGGGCACGCAATTCGCCTGCCTCGTTCTGGAAATTCATCGTCTTATACGGATTGTCCCAATCGCCGAGGACACCAAGACGTTCGAAATCCGCCTTCTGTCGTTCAATCTGTTCCGCGGCGTAGACGCGCGCCCGGCTTTGCATTTCGGCGGTCGGCAGGTTCTTGCCGAACTTCTTTTCGATTTGGATCTCGATCGGCATCCCATGACAATCCCAACCCGGCACGTAGGCGGCATCGAAGCCGGCCAGCGTACGGGCTTTGACGATCATGTCTTTCAGGATCTTATTGACCGCATGGCCTAGATGGATGTCGCCGTTTGCATAGGGCGGTCCGTCGTGAAGCACGAACTTCGGCCGTCCGGCGCTGGCTTCACGAATCTTTTGATAGATCTTGCGTTCCTGCCATTCCTTGACCCACAGCGGTTCGCGCTTCGGCAGATCACCGCGCATCGGGAACGGCGTGTCCAACAAGTTGACGGGATAACGCGAGGCTGGACGGGCGGCGCCGTCGCCATTGCCACCTTTGCCGCCCTTGCCACCTTTGTTGCCGTCTTTACCCGCGTTGCCGCCCTGGATGGGACGGTGCTTGCCTGCTGCCGCGTCTGCTGCGTGCGCGGGCGCACCGGCGGCGTTCGCAGCGTTCGTATTGGGTGGGGTATTCCGGGGTGTGTTCTGTTCGCTCATCGTTTCTACAAGTAGGGTTCCGGATCATTCCAGGAGCAGATGCAGCTTATGCGGGGAATGCGGGGGTGCTACGACACTACGGCGGGGTGCTTCGGCGGGCCCGTGGGTCGGGCTGGACGCCGATCAGCTAATTCGGTCGGTAATGCCGGTTGCACCGGTGAGCTCGCCGCGCGCGGCAAAATAGGCACGGGCGTTGTCGACGTCGCGTTGAATGGCTGCCGTCAGCGCGGGCAGATCGACATAGCGTTCTTCGTCCCGCAGCTTTTTCAGGAACTCGATGCGCACGACCTTGCCGTACGCATTGCCTTTCCAGTCCAGAATGTTCACCTCGAGCAGAATACGGCCGGAATCGTCCACCGTCGGGCGTAAGCCCAGACTCGCGACGGCCGGCAATGGCTTCGGCCCCAGGCCATGCACCTGTACAACCAAAATCCCGGCAAGAGCAGGGCGCTTGTGGGCGACGCGCAAATTCAGCGTCGGAAATCCCAGATCGCGGCCGAGCTTCTGTCCGTGAACCACATGGCCGGAAATCACATAAGGCCGACCCAGCAATTGGGCCGCCGCATCCACATCGCCGGCCATGAGCGCGGCGCGCACCGCCGAACTTGATATCCGCGCGCCATGGCTATCCGCAACGGTTTCCATGCGTTCGACGTCGAACCCGTGCAGTTCTCCCGCGCGTTGCAGCGCGTCGAAGTCGCCCGCGCGCTTCGCGCCGTAACGGAAGTCATCGCCGACCATCACCCAACGTGCATGCAGTCCGTCAACGATGACCTTCTCGATGAAGTCGGCCGGCGTTTGCGCAGCGAAAGTCTGATTGAAGTGTTCGACCACCACACGATCGACAGACGCCAACTCGAGCGCCTCGAGCTTGTCGCGTAGCAGCGCAATGCGCGGCGGCGCGCCGCCTGGATTGAAGAATTCGCGAGGATGCGGCTCGAAGGTCATCACGCACAGCGGCAAGCCGCGCGCGTCTGCCGCCGCGCGCGCACGCGCAAGCAGCGCCTGGTGTCCACGATGGACACCGTCGAAATTGCCGATCGTCAACGCGCATGGCGCCCGACTCTCGGCATTGGGAAGACCCCTGAAAACTCTCACGATGACTTTCGGCCGTTTTGCAAAAACACCAGCAAAGCGTTCGATTATAGACGAAGCGGCGCTCAGTTGGACGTTGTGCGGGCGTTGTTCCGCGTGTTGTTCGGATTTTGCGGGGCGATGCAGTGATAAAATCCGCCGCATGAAGAATATTGTGATCCTGCTGTCAGGACAAGGCAGTAATATGCGAGCCATCGTCGATGCGTGCGCGGCCGAGGGCTGGTCTGCGCGCGTGGCGGCGATCGTGTCGAACAAAGCCGATGCGCCCGCTTTGGCGTTCGCCCGCGAACGCGGCAT
>CAWUJR010000256.1:0-5826 GCA_963922375.1 uncultured Robbsia sp. | reverse complement strand
CGCCGTTGGAGCGACGCGCCGGGCTGGGCATTGACGTACCGTGGGTAGGCTAACGCTGCGCACCCAGGATCGGCAGATCGACGTCGAACGTTGCACCCTTACCGGCACCGGCACTCTGGACCGTCACGGTGCCGCCATGCAACTCCGTCAGATTCTTGACGAGCCAGAGGCCCAAGCCTAGTCCGCCGATGCGACCGCCCCCGCCGTCTTCGGCCTGCTGAAATCGATCGAATATGCGGCGCACCGCATCGACCGAAATACCGATACCGCTATCGCGTACCGACAATCGCGCGTTTTCGCCGACAACCCCCACGCTGACTTCGACCTTGCCCTCATGCGTGAACTTCAGCGCATTCGAAAGAAGGTTGTAGATCACCTGTCGTAGACGACTTTCGTCCCCGAGCACGAGACACGACTCGATGTGCCGACCGTCCACCGCGATCCCCTTCGCCTCGATATTCGGGCGCACATCCTCGAGTGCGACCGCTGCCAATGCGCCCAGATCCACCGGCTCTTTTCGTACCGTCAGCTTGCCGTTCGCGATCGCGCCGGTATCCAGCAGGTCATCGACCATCAACGACAACTGTCGCGCATTGCGCTCGATGACTTCGGCAGCCCGGTGCACCGGTGCGCCGCTCGCCTGTCGCAATAACTGCGACCAGGACAAAATCGCATTCAACGGCGAACGGATCTCATGACTGACAGACGACACGAAACTATCCATCGCCAGCACGCGCTCATCGCTTTGCTGGCGCGCCGCCTTCTCGGCGACCATGGCACTGGCTTGGCGTAACTCCGATTCTTTGCGCTCCGTGATATCCAGCGTCAGACCATGGAGCGCCTGCAATCGAGCGTCACTGCCGTACCGGCCATGTCCGCGGATCATGATCCAATGCTGCGAGCCATCAAGCCAGCGCGTCCGATATTCGGCTTCGAAAAACGTCTCGTTCCGAATCGCATCGTCGATGGCGGCTCGTACGGCCGGCTTGTCGCGCGGATCCATGAGCGCGTCGAAAAAGAGCGCCGCGGTCAACGGCGCATCGTCCTCCAATCCAATATTCGTTTTGCATTGGACGGTGCACGAGATCGTATCGGTTGGCGCATCGAAACGCCATGCCCCAATGCGTGCGAAGCTGAGCGCTTCGTCCAGTTGTTTTTTATCGTGCCGGATCTGCTCCTGTGCTTCCTGCACCAGACGCGCACGCAATTGCGCTTGCGAGCGCAGCATCGCACGTTCGCGCTGCGATCGCTCACGATTCGCGGCGGCCTCCGTGACGTCCAACAGCCGGACGATGATAATCGGCTGCGCCGTCGGTCCGGGCTGTGTGAGAATGGCCTCGACGAACCAGGTCTTGATGGTTTGGCCACCGCCTGCTTCGTCTCGACCGGTCTCTTCCTGAAACTCGGACGAACGCACCAGGCAGTTGGGGAATAAATCGTCGAAAAACGATTTGAACCACTGATTTCGCCGGTCCCATGCTGCCTGCGACGCCGTGGGCGTCGAATCATAGAACGATCGTCCAAGCAACTCTTCCCGCGTCTGGCCGGACAACGCAAGATAGCGGGCGTTGACTGACACCACCGTATGATGCCGATCAAGAGCGATGTACGCTTCGGGCAAGTACTCGAATAAGGCGGCCTGGAAATCCGGTGATTGCGTCCATTCCGATGCTTGCAATGAAGTCACGATGAAAAACAGAATGAGGTTAAGAAAGCGCTGAAAAGCGCACCTCTCTTGACGCAGCATCGGTGTCCATCACCAAGACTAACATTCTGCGCAAGGCGTGATTGAAAAAAGAAACTTCGACGACATCGCGAGGAAAACAAACGTGCCTAGCCAGGCCCGCGCCGGTTTATTTCTGCGAGTGGCGCGTTACCGTTTCGAGTTGGCCCTTCTCGGAATTCAACGAGGTCACGCTCATGCCTTCCCCCGGCATCTTTACGATCCGCTGCGGCAGCGGTTCATTCAATACGCCCCAATACATGCCGATATCGTTGATTGCAACCATGAATTCCGCGTACTGCAACGGCTTGACGACATACCCGTTCACACCCAGCTCATAACTGCGCAACAGATCGCTTTCCTCACGCGAAGAGGTCAACATGACGATCGGAATGTAACGCAGGCGCGTGTCACTGCGCACCACGGCGATCACCTCATGGCCATCAACCTTAGGCAGCTTCTTATCCAGCAGAATCACACATGGATTTTCGTCCTCCCGTTCGGCCCACTCGCCTTCTCGGCGCAGGAAGGCAATCGCCTCGGCGCCATCGCGCGTGGTAAAAATCGGGTTCGCGAGTCGGCTTTTTTCCAGCGCGATCAGGATCAGTTCGAGGTCGTTCGAGTTGTCCTCGACGATCAGAATAGGCTTCAACATGGCTGCTTAGAGAATCGGCTAAAAATTGATTCGACACACTTTGTGTCTGACACACTGCTTGACTTGATGCTGCTGCGCTTTACGTTTCCTTCTTCCGAACGCCCCCCGTGGGCGCCAATTCACCGGTCGCCGCCATGCGCGCGACAGCGGCCGCCGGACTTTCCCGATGTCGACCGACCGCGGCGCGCCCCTCGCGTGGTAACGCCACAAAGAACGTGGCCCCCCCATTGAGTCGGGCATCCGCCCACACATCGCCGCCATGCCGCTCGACGATCCGTCGCACATTCGCCAAGCCGATGCCGGTGCCCTCGAAATCGTCCTCGCGGTGCAGTCGCTGGAAAACCCGGAACAATTTATCGGCGTAAGCCATATCGAAGCCCACCCCGTTATCCTTCACATACACGATCTCGAAGCCCGTACGATCGTCCTTTCCGGGATAAGCGCCAATCGTAATTATAGGATTTTCCTGATTTCTCGTAAATTTTATAGCATTCGACACCAGATTCTGGACTGCCCGTCGCAGGAATACGACGTCGCCCGACACGACAGGCAACGCGCCGATCTGCCAAGTGACACGTACCGACGCATCCAGGCTTTCGCTGTCGACGATTTCTTTGACGATCACCGCCAAATCCACGGGACGCCTTTCGATCGCGGCGCGTCCCATTTGCGCAAATGCCAGCAATTCGTCTACCAAGCGCCCGCCAAGCTCAGACGCGCCGATGATCCGTGCAATGAAACTCCGACCGCGCTCGCTGAGATTTTCGCCATCCCTATCGTTCAGCAACGCGGCGAAATTATGGATATGCCGTAACGGAGCACGGAGATCGTGCGACACCGTGTACGAAAACTCTTCCAATTCCCGGTTCGCCTGCGTCAGTTCAAGCGCCAGATTTGCCAATTCCTCCGCGCGCGACAGGACGATCGCCAGCAGGGCGGTGCGGAATTCGGCGGCGACCTCTAGCTCTTGTGCGCCCCACCGGACCGCACGCTCCCTTACGATCTCTGTCCAAAGGTCGAAACTTTCGCGAGGCGACATCGTGTTGGACAAGCGCGATAGTTTGGCCCGCGGGTCGCCCGCCCACGCGATCGTTTCGATCAATTCGGGGCGAAACCAGATCACGTAATGCCGAAACACTTTGGACAGCGATACCGCGCAAAACCCGGCGAAGGACGTCGCTTCCCGCGCCCATGGGAAGATCTGCGCGGCGTGGCTCGTACAGACGAGATCGTCTGGCTGCTCGACCAGCCAAGTGAGCAGCTTCTCGATGTCCGGTTCGCTGGGGGTCAAACCGACGCAGGTGATCCGTCCCTCGAACACGATGGCGGCGCCTTGCGATGCGGTGATCGCCAGCAGATCCGCCGCATCGGACACCAATGCGTCCACGAAATGCTTCGCGTTGCTCATCTTGGCCAGCAATGCGCCCAGCGTTTTGCGGGCGACCAGACGATTGGCTGCCTCGATCTGGGCCTCGCGCGCTTCGATTTGCACCGACAGCAATTGCGCAATATGTTCACAAGCGATACGCGCCTCGAACGGCGGTATCCGCGCGCTGGCGTGGTGACAGGAAATCAAGCCCCACAATTTGTCATCGACCACGATCGACATCGACATCGATGCCCGCGTGCGCATATTCTTCATGTAGCGAATATGCACCGGCGAGACACTGCGCAACGAAGCATCCGTCAAATCCGTCGGCGCGCCGGTTTCCGGGTGCAGCGTCGGCAATAGCGGCTGCGGAACGTAGTCGGCATCCGCAATCAGACGGATTCGGTTCTGCTTGTACAGCGCACGGGCCTGTGTCGGAATGTCCGCTGCCGGAAAACGCTGCCCCAAATAGGAATCGTAGCCATCCTGCAGCGCTTCGGCCAGCACGCGACCATCCCCTTCGGGCGGCTCGAACGCGTACACCAATGTGCGCCCAAAGCCGGTAATGGCGGCAATCTCATGCACCGCGAGCTCGACCAATTCGGTGACGGTACGCAGCGACTGAACCCGCATCAAGAACGCGCGAATGAGCGGGTACATCGACTCGAACACGTCCCCTTCGCGGCGCGTCTGCTCCAATTCGACAATCGCCACGCCAGCACGCCGATGAAGCACCAGCGCCCACGTCTGCTGCGCTGCACGCGCCACCGTGCCGAGTTGCATGATTTCGCCGTCTTTGAGCACTGACAGCTTACTTTCCACCCGCGCGGCCGCTTCCATGCCGATCGCCGCCGACAATGGGCCGTCGAGAAGCGCTTCAGCAGCGACACCAGACCAATCGGCAATATTCGCGCTGACCTGCGCGACCCGCCCGTTGGTGCGCAAGCTCACGAGAAAACCGTGCGGCTGGATGGCACCCGGAATCTGGATGGGCTCAGACGCACAGTCTTCTCGAACAAGCGTACGGTCGTTCAATTGCAACATAGATGAATCGGCGGTCCAGTCGAAGCCACCCGGCGGTTTCCGGCGCGGCGATACCCGAAGCGTACCGCATACCGCGAGCGGCCGCGTGATTTGCCTTCAGATCGGCCATTTCTACGGCAATGCGGTTCGACGGCGGCAGGCCAAGCGTGCGTCATAATGAAGGCCCTAGCCTTTCCCGATATCGATATGAATTCCTCCTCTGCTGCGGCGCCGACACCTGTCAATGCGACCGCACCGCGGCTGACCAGTCTTGCCCACGGCGGCGGGTGCGGCTGCAAGATTGCACCCGGCGTACTGGCCGAACTGCTCAAGCGCAGCGCGCCGTTGCCGTTTTTTCCGGATCTATTGGTCGGCAACGATACGGCCGACGACGCGGCCGTCTATCGGCTGAATGACGATCAGGCGATCATCGCCACCACCGACTTCTTCATGCCGATCGTGGACGACCCATTCGCGTTCGGTCGTATTGCCGCCACCAATGCCCTTTCCGACGTCTACGCAATGGGCGGCAAGCCCATCATGGCGTTGGCCATCGTCGGCATGCCGATCAATGTGCTGCCGCATGATGTCATTGCGGCGGTGCTCAAAGGGGGTGAATCGGTCTGTGCCGAGGCCGGCATTCCGCTGGCGGGGGGCCATTCGATCGATTCGGTGGAGCCCATCTATGGTCTGGTCGCGATTGGCGTTGCGGATCCGAAACGCATCAAACGCAATATCGGCGCGCAGGCAGGCGACGTCCTGATCATGAGCAAGCCGTTGGGGGTCGGCGTGCTGTCGGCGGCGTTGAAGCGGGGTCAGTTGGATGACGCCGGCTATGCGGCAATGATTGCCACCACGACACGCTTGAATCGTTCCGGCACCGCCCTCGCCCAACTCGACGGGGTGCACGCGCTAACGGACGTCACCGGTTTCGGCTTGCTTGGACACTTGTTGGAACTGGCCCGCGGCTCCAGTCTGGCCGCCCAAGTGTGCTATGCCGATTTGCGGTGGTTGCCGGGCGTTGCCGATTTGGCTGCAGCCGGTGTGGTGACCGGC
>CAWUJR010000255.1:0-5920 GCA_963922375.1 uncultured Robbsia sp. | reverse complement strand
GGGACGGGGGAGGCCGCTGATGAGGTCGAGGCTATTGGTGAGGTGGAGGCTATCGGTGAGGTTGCGAGCATCGGTGAGGTTGCGGGCATTGGCGAGGTCGCGGCCATCGGCGAGGTCGCGGCCATCGTCGAAACCGTCGAAACCGTCGAAACCGTCGAAACCGTCGAAACCGTCGAAACCGTCGGCGGAGTCAAGCTGGATTTTGACGAATGGCCATCAGGCCATGAGGTTGCGATGGGGCCCGAGCGGATTGATAGCGAACGCGCGCAGACGTCTGGCGCGATGATCGAAGCGTATCCGTCGTCCGCTCCCCAAGCCGCGATCGATGGGGTACCGATCCTTTTTGTTCCTGCGCAAGGCCTGCAACCAGCACGTTGGCGACCGATGCCGTTGACCGCCTACGAAGCGCTGGTGTCGCTTCCCGGCGGGGGCAAAGACGGGAAGCGATTTCGCGTTTTCGGAGTGGACTTCATCCAATTCGATGGGATGGCCTTCCCTTTCTATGAGACGCTGCTCGGCAGCGAGTTCGTGTACAGCGTATCGCACGCCCGATTACCGCCTTTACCGATAGAGCGGCGCGGCGCGACGCGACGTCTGAGAGCGCCTTTGCTTCGTCCCGTAAAGGGCATTCCGATCTTTCCGGGCAATGACGGTTTCATTCGCATCAACAATAAGAGGTATGTGGTCTACGGTCAGGTGGTGGTGGAAGCGGAGCGCCCCCAGTTGATCGGTGAGGTGCAGATCGAGCAGAACGCGATGCCCATCCATGCCGTGTTGAGCGGGCCCGATGCGAGCGGTCTGATTCATACGCCATCGAAAATGACGGTGATAGAAGGCGCGAAGGGTTACTACCGCGTGACGGAAAGCGCGATACCAGGTGAAGTCGACGTGCTGGATCCGCAAGGCGAACCGATCCCAGTTCGTTTGAAATACGATAGCGATTCGCGTCGCTGGTCGATCAGTTCGGATTTGCGTGATGCGCCGTTGCTTCGCGAGGGGTCGCGAGATAGTTTGGATACCTATCAGACGAAGGTGGGGTGGTCGGTATTCCTGCGTCAGCGGCCTCGGCTGCAAGCGGCGGTGTCCTTTATGCTGGACAAGCTTGAGAGTTACAACTTATATCGGCCCAATCGCTTATCGCCACACTACGCCGGTTCGAAGTGGATAACAGACATCTACAAGGTCCGTCAGACGATCCATCGTTATCTATTGGCCACATCCGGTTGGGATAGGATGAGCGTCAGAGACAAGCAGCAAGCGGCGTCGGATGCGACGTACCGATTTTTCGACGATAATCGCGAGTGGGCATGGGTGTCCGGTTCGCAGGCGTTTTGTTCGGAAATGCTCGATATCGCGAGTGCGGTGATCAGCGGCGATGGGATCGACAGTCGCAAACTGCTGCAGATCGTGTTCCAGGAGTCGCCTGGTAGCGGTCGCAGCCATGTGGCGTTGCTCTACGCAGATGAACCGACGCTATTCAGCAAATTCGGTGAAGTCGACTTACCTGCCCCTGGTGCGACCCTACACGCGTTGGACCAACATGCATTTGCCGATTGGTTGCTGCAGCATCGGGAGACCGTCGCAATCATCGATCCCTGGGCCCCGGAAAAAGTGAACGAATTCGGTGTGAGCAGAAGTCGCTACGACGTACAACTGAAGCTCAATGTGAATTTGCGTGAAGCCAAATTCAATATGGACGGCCCGGTACGCTATCGTGTGGGAGCCTTGGTGCCGTCGCGTGAGGGGAAGGCCAACCAACGGATAGCTGTCGTCGCGTCGAAGAATGTGCGCGGTGACCAAAAAGCACCCTGCGCGTTGTTAGACGGGTGTCTGCGATAGCGATCGCACCAACGGGGCGCAGCGTTGGTGGCGAAAACGGTCGCACGCCCGAACGATCTGAGCGAAATGGCCAGGGTGCTCGGGTAACTGCGGCATAGTGAGCGATTTATAAAATTGCCTGCCTGAGCGGTTCCAAATAATAGAGTGGTCGCGACGCATCAAGCGCGCTCTCCTGGAATCTGCCATGCTGAAAGCCATTAGACCGTCCGTTGCAACGACCGGAACATCTGATACGGGCATTTTGCCTGCGAGCGCCTCTCCAGCGGGTACAAGCGTGTCCACGCGCCAACGTGGTCTGCCGGAGGCACTGCAGCATCTCGCGAACGTCCGCGTCGACGTTTTGCCGATTGTCCACGAACGTCGTCCGGGTGCCTTTGTCCGTGATCTGCGAGAACCGACAAATGCTCGCCTGGTACCTCGCTCGCGTCGAAGCCGCAGCGACCGCCGTATTCCAGCGGGCGCCGACCTTCGCCGTGAGCACGGTGGTCATGATCTTCGGCGTGTCCACCGACATGTGCCGGCGGGCAGCACCGTTGAGTCGTTGGATGCCGACGCGCAAGACAGCCGGGACGATGTCTCCATAACAGCCCTTCCGACTTTTTCCGTGACCGCGTCGCTGAGTCTGCGAAAACTCGAGGAAGCGTTGTCCCGATGTGCGAGCCCGGTGAGCGGATTGATACGGGATGCGCAGATGCTTTACGCGGTGGCGAGCGATCACACGCTGCCGGATATGGCCCGTCAATATCTGCAGCGGGTAGGGCAAGTCATCGATATCGTCAGCGGGTTTCATCCAACGCTTGGGTTGGTTCAGGGTGTCTGCGGCCTGGGCGCGCGTGGACTCGAAATTTTGCGTGGCAGCCCCGCCACAGAGAGCGATTTGCACAACGTGGCGTTGATGATGAAGGCCGCGACACATCATCGACAAGACCGGCGCTTGCCTGACGACGACGGGGCGTTCGGCGCGGTGGGTCCGGGCGCGTTACAGCAGGAGCAAGCGCGCGACGGCACGTTGACGTTGGGCGAATCCGGTGCGGATGACAGCGATGCACCGGGCGCGGCGCAGACGTTTGAAGTGAATTATGCGCAAGTGGCGGACGCCGAACTGGGCGCCGGCGATGAAAGCGCTGTGATTCCGGTTGACGAGCAAGAGCACGAGCAAGAGTTCGACGCGACGAACGACCGTGAGACACTGCCGGTCGATGACGTTGCGACGATGCCCAAGCGTATCGACATGGACAGCACGCAAACGTCCGGGGCATCTTCGCGCGGGTACCCGCAACCGATTTCCTCCGCCGTGATCGACGCGGTACCGATCGTGTTTTTCGAAGCCTCCAATCATCAGCGTGCACGTTGGCAGCGCGTACCGCTGCTTGCCTACGCGGAATCGGTCCCTTGTCCCCGTGGCGGCAAGGATGGCCAGCGATTCCGCGTCAACGATATCGACTATGTGCAGTTTGACGGGCTTGCCTACCCCTTCTATGCCGCACTGCCGGGGAGCGAATTCGTCTACAGCATGTCGAATGAGCGACTGCCGCCTTTACCACTTGAAAAACGCGGCTCGGTGCGTGTTCTCAAGGCGCCCAAGCTCCACGCGGCCAAAAAGATTCCGATCTTTCCCGGCGCAGACGGCTTCATTCGGGTACACAATAAACGATATGTCGTCTATGGCCAGATCGTGGTGGAAGCAGAGCGACCACAGTTGATCGGCGAGGTACAGATCGAGCAGAATGCGATGTTCATCGATGAGGTGGTGGGCGCGCCCGACGCGGTCGGCGTGATTCATACCCGATCGGGAACGCCGGTGATCGAGGGCGGCCGCGGCTACTATCGCATCAGAGCGAGTGTGGTACCGGACGAAGTCGAGTTGTTGGATGCGCGAGGCGCGCCGGTCAATGTTCGCTTGAAGTACGACAAAGCCATGCGGCGCTGGTCGATCAGCTCGAACTTGCGCGATGCGCCCCTGATTCGTCAAGCGTCGCAAGATAGTTTGAACACCTACCAAGAAAAGCTGACGTGGTCGGCGTTCCTGCGTCAACGTCCCCTTCTGCGAAAAGCGGTGTCCTTGATGCTGGATCAGCTCGACAGATACAATTTATACCGATCCAACCGCTTGTCGCCACGCGATTCGGGCGGCCGTTGGATAACGGACATTTACCAGGTTCGTAAGGAAATCTCACGAAATTTGCGCGACCGCTCGAAATGGGATGAATTGAGTGTCAAGCAGCGCCAGTGGATGGCGTCGAAGGCAACGTGGTTTTTTTTTAACGAACATGCCTACTGGACTTCGACAGCCGGTTCACAAGCATTTTGTTCAGAAATGCTGGATATAGCGTTTGCGGTCATGAGCCAGTCTGCGCTGGATAACCGGCACTTGCTGCAGATCGTGTTTCACGAATTGCCGGGCAGCGGTCGCAGTCATGTGGCGATGCTTTACGCGGACAATCCGACTGTGTTCGAAAAATTCGGCAAGATCAACCTGCCGGCGGGCGATGCGACGTTGCACGCGGTCGATCACCAGGCATTCGCCGACTGGTTGTTGGAGCATCGTGAGACGGTCGCGATCATTGATCCGTGGGGACCGGAAAAGTTGAACGACTTCAGCCTAAGCAACAGTCGCAGCGACGTTGAGCTTAGGCTCAATGTGAATTTGCGGGAGGCCAAGTTCAACATGGATGGGCCGGTCAGATACCGTGTGGGTGCGTTGGTACCGTCACGTGAGTTGAAGGCCGATCGGCGTGTCTCGGTGGTCGCGTCGAAGGATGTGAGCGGTGACCAGAAGGCGCCATGTGCGTTGTTGGACGGGTGTCTGCGATAGCCATCGCGATCGCGCCATCGGGGCGCCGCCAGCGTGCACGTCCGCAGCGAAAACGGCGGCGCATCCGAAACGATCTAAGGCGAATGGCCAGCGCGCGCTGGCAACTGCAGCACAGTGAGCGATTTATAAAATCGCATGCCTGAGCGGTTCCAATAATAGAGTGGTCGCGTCGCATCAAGCGTGCGCTTTTGGAGCTCACCATGCTGAAAGCCATTGGACCATCGGTTGTCGCTACCGGACCATCCGGTATGTCCATTTCGCCGCCTAGGAATGCTTCCGTATCACAAACAAGTTCGTTGCCGGAGGCATTGCGGCATCTCGCCAACGTTCGCGTTGATGTTTTGCCGATTGTCCACGAACGTCGCCCGGGCGCCTTTGTCCGCGATCTGCGAGCGTCCGCGAATCCTCGCGTAGTGCCCTGTATGAGTCGAAGCCGCAGCGCGCGCTGTACGCCAGGAGGGGCCATCCATCATCGTCAGCACGGCAACCACGATGTTCGCCGCGTCCGCCGACACGTACCGACGCGCATCTCCGACGATGTGTCGTACCCTGACGCGCGAGAGGGGCGTGACGATGTCTCCAGAGTGGCGCTGCCGACTTTTTCCGTGACCGCGTCCGTCAGTCAACGAAATCTCGAACCCGCGCTGTCTCGATGTGCGAATCCGGTGAGCGGATTGATACGGGATGCACAGATGCTTTATGCGGTGGCCACCGATCGCACGCTGTCGGAGACGGCACGTCAATACCTGCAGCGCACAGGACAGGTTATCGATATCGTCAGCGGGTTTCATCCAACGCTTGGGTTGGTTCAAGGTGTTTGCGGTCTGGGCACGCGAGGGCTTGAGATCTTGCGTGGTAGCCCCGCGACAGAGAGCGATCTCACCAGTGTATCGATCATGATGAAGAATGCGATGCGCTCTCAATTGGACGCGCGTCTGCCTGCCAAAGAGAATGCTTTCAGGCCGCTAGACAGGAAAGCGCTACCATCGCACACCATTCGTGGGCAGGCCCTTGAACACGGTCGCGTGCCAGACGACCCGCCGACGCTTGAGCAGGATGCACCGGGGCCGTCCGAGACGTTCGAATTCAACTATGCCGAAGCAGCCGATAGCGTGCTTGAGGCCGCCGTCGCAGGTAAAGAGGACGCGGTTGGCGATGGCGCGGCGGCGGACAACGGTGAGACAGTCGATAACAGTGAGGCAGTCGATAACGGCCAGGCAGTCGATGAAGGCCAGGCAGTCGATGAAGGCGAGCCGCGGGATACCA
>CAWUJR010000254.1:0-5936 GCA_963922375.1 uncultured Robbsia sp. | reverse complement strand
CGCATCGATCGGGGCGGCGTTGAGCGCTACGTTGTCGTCGCATGCGCTGGAGCAATGGGGCTGGCGTCTTCCTTTTTTGTTGGGCGGCCTGATCGGGCCGGTGGGGTGGTATCTGCGTCGCCAGATGCCGGTCCCGCCGCGTGCGTCGACAAAACGGCCGACCTTGTCCGGCGTGCTTCACGGTCATTCTCGGGCGCTGATCTACGGGGTAATGATGATGGCGGCGCCCTCGGTCAGCATTTATCTGACCGTGTTCTACATGCCGCATTATCTCGTCGCCACCTTGCATAGGCCCGCGGCTATCAGCCTGTTCACCGCTGCGTTGTCTGGTCTCGTGATTTTCATCGCGACGCCGTTTGTTGCGCGTATCGCTGACCGCCAGAACAGTCGCAAGCCGATTCAACGCTATCTGATGGTCGCTTGCCTGTTGCTGACCTGGCCCTTGTTCTATGGCATGCAGCAGTGGGGGACCTATGCCACGCTCGTGATGATTCTGGCCTATGTCGCTTTGGCGCTGAGCAATGCGGGAGCGAGTTCCGTACTCATGATGGAAGCGTTTCCTGTAGCGCATCGTGCCGCTGGCTTATCGATTATTTACGCCGTGGGCGTGACCTTGTTCGGTGGCTTTTCGCCGTTCGCGGTGGCCAGTCTGATGCATCTCAGCCATCACCCGATGATCCCTGCCTGGTATCTGATCGCGGCAATCGTCGTCAGTCTGATCGGACTCGCCGGCTTCCCGTCATCGCCTTCTCGGATGTGCACAATGCGCTGAGCGCCCGATACGGTACGCACCGGACGGTCGCGGGGCCGCAAGGCCGCGATGCACTGGGCGAACTAGCGTATCGTCGCCGACTGCTGTCGGGCGAGGGCCTGCATGCGCGCATCTCGTGGACTGAGGCCGTAGGCTCGACGGAACGCACGGGTGAAGTCCGATGCGCTGTTGAAACCCAAGCCATAAGCCACGTCGACCACGCGCATGTGCGGAAAGTGGACCAGGTCCGCCATCGCCGCGTGAAGACGGCGGTGCCGGATATAGCTCGCCAGTCCGCCTTCCTCATCGAACCAACGATAAATCGTCGCCCGTTTCAACCCCAGTTCGCCGATCATCGACGAAGGTGATAGCGCCGCTTCATGCAAATTCATATCGATATAGCGACGCACGCGCTCCATCACCGCGCTTCGGAGTGCGGCACGCGTCTTTCCGTGCATCGCCGCCTGTTTGTTGAACGCGCGTAACAACAACGCGGCGCCGATCTGCATCTCGCGGTGCGCACTGAAGCGGTCCATCGATGGGAGTCGTGTGTTCAGCGCCATCAAGTGTGCGAAAGCGGGTGCCGCGGCCGGCGACGCGCGGTCTAGCATCTGACCATGCAATGAAGGGGGATCGGACACCGAGGCCGCCACATCGGCGTGCGGAACGAACAGACTAAGCACCCGGCAGGCTGGCCGTTTAATACGATAAGGCTGATCGAGCGCGACAGCGACGATGCCTTGGTGCACGTGCGGCACGCTGCGTTTGCGCGTCATGCCGGACCATTGGCCGAGTTGACCCTCGACGACCAGGTGAAACGCGTAATCGCAGCGGTTGTCGGTCGAAGTGCGCACCACAGAGCGATCCAGTGTCATCGCATCGGTACGCGAATCGGTGAATACAAGATGACCGGCCGAGTAGCGGTCAATCGCGCCGGCAAAGCCTTGCGTGATGGCTTCGCGTGACGGCGGCGCATCAATGACGTGCGCGACCCGGTCGCGCCACGCGAGCGCTTGCTCCCGACGTGCAATACCTGAGGTATCGAAATGTGCATGCTCGACGCTTTCGTGTAAAGCGACGTCGGGCTTTTGCAGATGGAGCAAGCAGCTATGACCCATGCGGACCTGCGAAGAGTGATCGAGGCGGCGACTTCGCTGTCTTTATAGCGCAAATCGGCGGATGTCGATCATTAATACGCTCTAAATTTTATGATCGGTCTTTGTGACCGAGGCGAACGACAAGAGCGGACACGAGCGGGATGACGGCAGGCCGGGGACGGCGGGCGGCTCGTGCGAGAAGGGTGTCCGGATGTTGCGCTTGTCGCCGTCGGGAGGCGAGTGCGTAACGATCGGCGTAAGTCGGTGCGCATTCGTCGGCCGATGATTCGGTGAAACGAACGAAGTGAGAGGCGGGCAAAGCGAGTCAGCGCAAAGCCGATAACGGGACTCGCCTCCCGCGGCGCGGGTCGCGAGGTGTCATTACGCCGAGCACGAAAACGATGGGCCGGAACTCGACCCGTGATGCGATGCTTCGTAGCCGCCGAATACGCCGCCTAACAGGAGAAGCAAGATCAATGCTGCGGATGCCCACATGATTTTTTCCTTTTTATCATTAAGCCAGGGGAGGCCATTTATGTGAATCGAAAAATAGTAGTCCTACGTGGCTGTCTTCGACTCTCTCCGTTCGGTTCCGCACCTTAGCGGTGACGCGACTGATGGAGCGCGTTTATTACAGTGGATCTAGTGGATGTAAGATTGCCGGATGTTCCTACCGCTGAATGCGCGCTTACCAACAAAGATTTAGAACTTTTTATTTGCGAATCTTTGTTAAAACGCGGGGATGCGAACAGTGAGAAACTTGGGAATGCAATGCGACGCTGGCGCGTGTCGTTAGACGGGTGAAAAGCTATTTTAGAATGTGACGATCCACACAGACAGCGCACTGTTCGATGGCGTTGCCGATGTGCTCACTGACGGATGCTGTGTCCCGATCGCTCCGTTCGAGGTCGATGTGCTTGCCATCATCGCGTGCGGGCTGACGCTACTTGACATTGCGGCAGGCGTGGTTGTGGATGTGGCGTCAGCGTCGGCAGTGGCAAGTTCGGTGGTGTAGGGCGCATTGAACTGGCATTGCACCTGCGGTGCGTTAGCTGCCGCACGGACGGAGGATGAATCGATGTTGCAGACCTCTTCAATGCGCAAGCTGACCGACATGGCAGCGCGTGCGATTCGGGTCGTGCCTGTGGTTGCAGCCATTGCAGCCGCGACGGATGCGGCAGTGGCAACGGCAGGCATCATCGCGGCCGCGATGATGCTGGTCACTGCGCCGACGTCGATCGCCCGTGCCGCCCATTTGTTGATCCCTTTCATGCTACCCGCTGCGCTCTCTGTTCCCTATCGCCCGTCGCGCCCCGTCTGGCCCTTGCGGCCAGCACAACCATGCGCCCCCAGACACCTTAACGGCACGAAGGGGGAGAAGGTTTAGGACAAATCTGAAAAGTGGGCGGGAGGGAGAAGGCGGAGAGGACGACGACAGCAGAATTTTTTGGGGTGTGGCTGGAGCAAAACGGCAAGCAGTGATAGAATTCGGGCCTTCGTGCCGGGGTGATGAAATTGGTAAACATAGCGGACTTAAAATCCGCCGGCGCAAGCCTTACCGGTTCAAGTCCGGTCCTCGGCACCATCGAACATTTGTGAATCAGCACTTTTTATAACTTATCTCATCAGAAACAACGAGATATGGTGCTGGACCAGGCAAGCCAGAATTGTGAATTAGCATTGTTTATGCATTTTGATGCACGTCTCTGTGCACAGGAATTGCATAAGGATCTGCACGACGAACGGAAGTGGATCGCTGAAAGCCCGCTCCAGGGCATGCGCCGTGTGTGGGCTTTTCGGCCGGGGTTAATCTCAGTTCCTGGGTGAGGTGCATGAGATGAAATACGCCCCGTCAGGTATTTAGCGTGTCAATACCCAAGAAGTATTTATTTTAGACGACAATACCCGCCTAAGCGGGCTGTCGCGCAGACGCCGCAGTTACTTCGTTAAGGGCGTCGCATCCTTAGTTGAGAGCGAGCCGTCTTGAGACTTAGGCGTGGGCTCAATTGTCGTTTTCACCCCCATCGAGACATTGATCAGGCTGGGGTAGTCGTAAGCAGCTCCAGTGCCGGCGTCGATCGCGCCGCCGATAATGCCTCCGGCCAAGATGTTGCCCCAGGCCATGCCTTTCGTTGACGATTTAACAACCGTGGTACCGGGTTGCATGCCGTCTTTTTTGCATGTGATATTCAGGTCACCATAGGCGCGGTGGATGCCGATGGTTCCCGGTGTAACGACGAAGAACGTGCCTTTATCGTTGACCAGCGTGCACTGAGCACCGGTTGCTTGGACGTTGCGTCCTCAGCACCGTTCTTCGCAACGACAAAATCACCTGGACGCACTGGTAGTGCCGGGTCCATGATGACGCGGTCGCCCTCGCCAAATTCCAGCTTTAGACTTACCACGAATTGTCAAAGCAAAAAGCTCATGCCGATAGACCCAGATCGGTCAGCACATATGCAAAAATATCGCCCATCAAGGATGGGGCGCGCATTGCTGTCATCTGTCCCGCTTGAACGTAGCTGATGACCGGGATTCTGCGCTGCTTGACCGGCAGGTGGATGGGTGAAGCGATCGATAGAAGTGCTGAGCCGTATCGAATCAACATGTTCTAGCGCTTTATATCCTCCGAGAGCGCAATGACCGTTTCTCCGAGCACAGTTACTGCATTTTGAGTGCTGCCAATTTTGTTTTCCGTAAGAATCCCCTTGGGTTATGGACCGGGTTGTGGTGAATGCGATTCTAAGCTTGGTACGGATTCCCGCCATTTCTCGCGTAGCCCATCCATAGACTCGACTGTATCGGTCGAGCTGCTCACCCGTATTCGTATCTTCAATATGACCACGGGCATTATCTACATTCGCTCTACCAGCAACGCAAATGACACGGTAAGCGCTGCGACGGGCATGCCGATGATGCAGGGCGCCGCCGAGGTGTTTGCAAAAGGTCCCGCGACGAACCTGGCAATCATCGCGGCGGTCGCTGCAACGTGATGGCAACAACTGGGATGGGTATGACATGACAGTGAGAGCCGTTGCGACAGCGTAATCAAACGCCGGGCAACCCACGAGCAACCTGGTTTTACCGGGCAGCCCATTCACCTATCAAAACACCTCGAACGGCACATAGGACGTTACCGTCAGCGTTGCGTTCAAAAACGAATCGTGGCGGTGATCGTATCGCTGTAGGTGCCGGGCGGCGGTGTGGTCTGCGCCGGCACCGCGCCATAGACTGGAAGAGATTGCGCGAGTCCGCTGCCGATGCCGGTCGTCATGCTGGTGCCGCCGGTGCCGTTGCCCCAAACGATACTGCGGGCCGCATCCTGATAGAGCTGGTAGTTGACCACGTTGCTGCCCGATGTCTGTTGCATCGTACGACCCGTCAGAGTGCCGCTGCTGCCGCTCGACAATGCGACCTCATAGGCATCCCCGTTCGTGCATTGCACAGTAAGCGCGCCGGTCGCCGTCAGTTGGCTCGATAGGGTGCTTGCTGTCGCGAAGGCGAGATTCGTTGCACTGATCGTGCAGTTATTGACGACCGTGGCCGAGGCCGTGAATGCAAAAGTGCCACTGGAGGTGGTCAGCGACGCACAGGTGGGCGCGATCAACGTGTAAAAGCCGACATTCTGCGCCGTCAGCGATCCGGTGAAGTTTTGCGAATAGACGGTGTTGCTGTTGCCTACGGTGGGAACGGTGGTCTGACTGCCGCTCACCTGCCCGTAAAAAGTCGCGTTGGCCGTTGCCGTGTTGCTGGTCGCCGGCTTGGTCAGTGTCAAGGATATCGGCGTCGTACCCGCCGTCGCCGATCCCCAGGGAGTGGCATGCGCAGGGTCCGTATAGAGGTCATAAGCAAGCGTGTTGCTGCCATTGGTCAGTGTTCGTGGACTGCTCGCGTTCAGATTCAAGCAAACCAACGCATTGCCCGTCAAGGTGACGGACGGCCAGGTACAGCTCACGCTGAGGGTGCCCGTGGCGGCCACCGCAGCGCCGCTGATCGGACTGACCGTTGCGAACGTGACGTTAGTGGCCACCGTGGAACAGCTTTGCGCCTGCGCGGGCGCGCCATGGCCCATCAGGCACAGCAGCAGT
>CAWUJR010000253.1:0-5959 GCA_963922375.1 uncultured Robbsia sp. | reverse complement strand
GCGCTGTCACTCGCGGATAACGCGCTGCTCACCGCCAGCGCGCAACGCGGTCTATCCAGCGCCGACGGCAGTGTCGGCGAACACGTCGACAGACAAACCGACAAACTGACCGACGCCCACGGCGGCGGCATGGTCCGCAACGGCTGGATACGGCGGCCGGTCGTTCGCGCGTTCGCAAAAAAATGCATCGATACCTTCGATGTGCGCTGCAGCGGTCCCGATGCGCCAGCGCAGAGCCTGTCGGGCGGTAATTTACAGAAATTCATTGTCGGCCGCGAAATCCTGCAGGACCCCAAGGTCTTCGTGATCGCGCAGCCGACGTGGGGCGTGGATGTGGGGGCCGCCACTTTTATCCGACAACAATTGCTCGACATGGCGGCACGCGGCACCGCGATTCTCGTCATCTCTGAGGAACTGCAGGAGCTGTTCGAAATCTGTGACCGGATCGCGGTGCTGTCGTCCGGGCGTCTTTCGCCGGTCACGCCGGTAGCGAATACCAGTCCCGACGAAATCGGCGTCTGGATGTCGGGGCTCTTCCCTGATGTCGCGAACCAAAGCTAAGCAAAAGGACCGGATTCATGTATTTCCCGTTACGTCTTGAAGCCCGTCCGTCGCCGTCCCGTGCGATGCGACTGGCCGCACCGATCCTTGCCGCGTTATTGACGCTGGCAGGCGGTTGGATCATTTTCAGCATCGCGGGCACGCATCCCGCAGCGGCCATGGAGGCGTTTTTCGTCGCGCCGCTGGCGGACGTCAATGGCCTCGCCGAGCTGCTGTTGAAAGCATCGCCGATCTGCCTGATCGGCATGGGACTGGCGCTGTGCTATCGCGCGAATGTCTGGAACATCGGCGCCGAAGGACAAATGCTGATCGGTGGTGTTGCGGCCAGCGGCATGGCAATCTATGGCGGCGCGATGCCGAGGATCGAACTGTTGCCGCTGATGATGTTGGCCGGCGTGCTGGGCGGGATGGCGTGGGCGGCCATCCCGGCCTTCCTGCGCACCCGTTTCAACACCAGCGAAATCCTGGTCAGCTTAATGCTGACCTATATCGCGCCGCAACTGATCATTTATTTGGTCAGCGGGCCCTGGCGCGACCCGCAGGGGATGAATTTTCCGCTGTCGGAGATGTTCGATACGAACGCGCTCTACCCGACTTTCTCCGGCGACTGGCACTGGGCGTTTTGGCGTGGGACGCGCATTAATGCGTCCACGCTCGTCACCTTGATCGCCGTGCCGGTGCTGTGGGTCTATCTGAAAAAGAGCTTTGCCAGCTACCGCATGACCGTTGGCGGCCTCGCGCCGATGGCCGCTCGTTATGCCGGCTTCTCCGAGAACCGCACGATCTGGGGCGGCCTACTGATCAGCGGCGCGCTGGCCGGCCTCGCCGGCATGGGCGAGATCTCCGGTCCGATCGGGCAACTGCAATCCACCTGGTCGCCGGGCTATGGCTTCACCGCGATCATCGTCGTCTTTATCGGACGATTGCATCCGGTGGGCGTCGTACTGGGCAGCTTGCTGATGGCATTGCTGTATCTGGGAGGCGAGTCCGTTCAGACATCGATGCAGTTGCCGCAGGCGCTGAGCGGCGTCTTTCAAGGCCTGCTGCTGTTCTGTCTGCTCGGATGCGATCTGTTCGTCAACTACCGAGTCCGCTGGCGTACCGGCTCCGCAGCGTCGCCTGCGCCCAAGCCGCTGCCGGCGTCGAACCAATCCTGACCGATAGCAAGACGAGAAAGAGAGAATCCGATGGATGCAAATCAAGCAAGCGATCTGATGTCGAGTTCGGTCATCGCGGCAGTGCCATTGATGTATGCAGGGCTCGGCGAACTGATCGCCGAAAAATCCGGTGTGATGAATCTCGGTGTCGAAGGCATGATGCTGATGGGAGCCGTGTGTGGCTACGCGGTGGCAACGTTGAGCGGCCATCCCTGGGTGGGCATCGCCGCAGCGATCGCGGCCGGTATGGCGATGTCGTTGTTGTTCGGCGTGATCACACTGAGTCTGCGGGCGAACCAAGTCGCTACCGGTCTTGCGCTGACGATCTTCGGCACCGGTTTGTCCGCTTATCTCGGCAAGCCGTTCACGTCGGCCACGCTGACCAACACGATCAACGCCTGGCCGATCCCCGGCCTATCGAAACTGCCTGTCGTCGGCCCGGCACTGTTCAGCCTGACGCCACTTGGCTATCTCGCTTTTCTGCTGTTCCCGCTGGTCGCATGGTTCCTGTATCGCAGCCGCGCCGGTCTGAAGCTGCGCGCGGTCGGCGAATCGCCGGATGTCGCGCATTCGGTCGGCTTTCCGGTGCAGGCGATTCGCTTTTACGCCGTGCTATTCGGTGGTGGCATGGCGGGTCTGGGCGGTGCGTATTACTCGATCGTCTATCTGCGGCTCTGGCAGGAACAATTGACCGCTGGGCGCGGCTGGATTGCACTCGCGTTGGTCGTATTCGCGACCTGGCGTCCGGGCCGCCTGTTGATCGGTGCCCTGCTGTTCGGCGCCGTGACAGCACTGCAATTCTATGCACAGGGGGTCGGCGTACCGGTCCCCACGCAGTTTTTGGCGATGTTGCCGTACATCGCAACCGTGGTCGTGCTGGTGATCATTTCGCGAAACAAAAAAACCATCAAGTTGAATGCGCCTGCCTCGCTCGGCAAAGCATCTTGACTATTCCACCCACCTTTTTCGTCTCTCAAACGAGGAGCATTACATGTACGTCAAGGCTTTGAAGGTCATGGCCGCAGCCGTGGTTTCCACCCTGTCCTGCCTGGCGGTCACGCCGGCCAGCGCCGCAGCCCCTACCGGCATTGCTTTCGTCTATCTGGGCAATCCGGGCGATGCCGGCTGGACATTCGCGCATGACACGGGATCCAAAGAAGTGGAAGCCAAATTCGGCAGCCAGGTCAAGATCACCCGTGTCGAAAACATTCCGGAATCAGCCGATTCGGAGCGCGTGTTCCGCGACCTCGCGAACAAGGGCAACAAGGTCATCATCGGCAGCAGCTTCGGCTATCAGGATTTCGAACTGAAGGTTGCGCGCGACTTTCCCGATGTCATCTTCCTGCATGCAACCGGCTACAAACGCGCAAAGAATTTTGGTACCTATGACGTGCGGATGTATCAAGGCGCGTATCTGGCAGGTGTGATCGCCGGCGAAACCACGAAAAGCAATGTGCTGGGCTTTGTCGCCTCGGTACCCATCCCCGAAGTCGTACGCAATATCGATGCTTACACCCTGGGTGCCCGATCGGTGAATCCGAAAGTGCACACGAAGGTGATCTGGATCAATAGCTGGTTCGATCCGGGCAAGGAAAAGCAGGCGGCCGAAACCCTGATCGCCCAAGGCGCGGACGTATTGATTCAAAATACCGATTCGATGGCAACGCTGCAAACCGCTGCGGAGAAACATGTTCACGCGTTCGGTTGGGATTCGGACATGAAGAAGTTCGGCCCGAGCGCTCATCTGGGTTCAGTCGTCGGACATTGGGGTGCGTACTACACGGCCGTGACGCAGCAGATCCTGGACAACAAGTGGACGTCGGCACCGGTATGGTGGGGCATTCAGCAACACGCTGTCGCGCTTGACGACGTGAACACGGCGGCAATCTCGCCGAAGGCACAAGCCGACGCGGCCGCGAAGCAGCAGGCGCTTGCATCAGGGAAGTGGGACGTTTTCACTGGTCCGATCAAGGATCAGAGCGGTAGCGTGAAAGTACCGGCAGGTCAGGCCCTTTCGGACGCCGACCTGCAACGCTTGAACTGGTACGTCGACGGTGTCGACGGGTCGCTGCCGAAGTAAAGCAGGACGGTTCTCGCGTTACGTCAATGGACGGGCTTTACTTCGCTTTACTGCCCGTTCCGCCGGTTACCGCCGTCTTTGGCGTGGCGAAACCGGCGGCCGCGACGGGTGCGGTTAATTTTTTGGTCTGTTTCGGCTTCTTCGCCTCGCGGTTACTCCGCACTTGTCCCTTGGCCATCATAACGCTCCGGAAAACGGCAACCGTGAAGACGGCTGTCCCGTCACGCGTCAGTGTGTTCCTTCTTTCAGGATTTGTCGCGCGGAATCGGCTAAAAACGCGCGCCCCTCACGCGTGAACACCGCCACGCCGTTCGAATAAGTCGCCGACACCGCCCGCTCGTCGCCGAGCATCGCGAACGCAAACAGCAGTTCGTCCAGATTCCCGACGCGTTCGCACCGGCGTGCGAGTAACGGCGTCGCGCGCGGATCGAGCACGACAAAATCCGCTTCGTTCCCCGGCAGAAAGTTACCGATCACGCCTTCCAGCATCATCGCGCGGGCGGCACCCAGCGTCGACAGGTAGAACATGCGTAACGCGTTCAGATAATGCCCCCCCATGCGCGCGACCTTGTACGCTTCGTTCATCGTCGCCAGCATCGAAAAGCTCGTGCCGCCGCCCACATCGGTCGCGAGCGACAGTGGCATGTTCAGCGCCTGCGCCCGATCGAAATCGAATAGTCCGCTTCCGAGAAAGAGATTGGACGTCGGGCAGATGGCCACGGCTGCGCCGGTGGCCGCCATGCGTCGACGATCGTCGTCGTCGAGCCAGATGCAATGCCCATACATCGCGCGGCGACGCATCAGTCCATAGCCGTCGTACACGTCCAGATAGCTGCGCGCATGGGGAAACAGCGTCTTCACCCACTCTACTTCGGCCAGATTTTCCGCGACATGCGTCTGAATATACGTGTCTGGATAGCGCGCCGCGAGTTCGCCTGCCAATTGCAGTTGCGCCTCGGTCGAGGTTGGCGCAAAGCGCGGCGTGATTGCGTATGCTTGCCGCCCGCGACCGTGCCAACGCTGAATCAACGCTTCACTATCGCGAATACCACCCTCTGCCGTGTCCTGCAGGAACGCAGGGCAGTGACGGTCCATCAACACTTTCCCGGCCACCATCCGCAGATTACGCGTTTCGCTTTCGGCGAAAAAGGCGTCCACCGACTCAGGATGCACCGTGCAATACACCATCGCCGTGGTCGTACCGGCCGACAACAATTGATCGATGAAGAACGCCGCCACATCGCGCGCATGCTCAGGGTCGTCAAAGGCGCGCTCAGTCGGAAACGTGAACTCGTTCAGCCAGGGCAACAAGCCCGGTGCCGGCGACGCGATCATCTCGGTCTGCGGGTAGTGAAGATGGGTATCGATGAAACCAGGTACGATCAGCTTTCCGGAGAAATCGGTGACGACCGTGTTCTCCGGCAGCATACCGCGCATCGACGCATATTCACCGAGCGCCACCACCCGTCCCCCCTGAATCAGCAGTAATCCATCCTGATGCCAAACGTAGGCATTCGGATCGATCGCTGGATCGTCGGTAAAGTGCAGGATGCTGGCGCGATAGGCCTGATGCGCCAGATCGGAAGTGACAGGCGAAGACGGGGACGGAATAGAAAAAGGCATCAAGGGGGGGATCTTCGTTCGTCGGCCGCCAATCCGGCCAACGTATCTTCAAAAACGTTTGCCGCCAGTGACAGGTCATCGGCACTGACCGTCTCCAGCGGATTATGGCTGATGCCGCCGTTGCCGCAGCGGATGAATAGCATGCCGACATCGGTGAGCTTGCTCATCTCCACCGCATCGTGACCGGCACCGGATGGCAACGTCGCCACCGCCATGCCCTGCCGCGCGACACTGTCGGCAAGCCGATCACGCAGCCACGGCGCGCAATGGACGGTCTGTGATGCGAGTGCTGGCTCCAGCGAGTAATCGATACCCCGTCGTTCGCATATCTGCGCGATGCCGTCGAGGATATCGTCATGGGCGGCGTCGCGCACCGTGTCGTCGCCGGCGCGAATGTCCAACGACATCTGACACGCACCGGGAATCACATTGATCGACCCATTGGGGACCTGCAGGCGACCCACCGTGCCGACGAGCCCCGGTAGGCCGCTACAGCGGCGCTCAACCAACAGGGTGATCTCCGCGGCAGCAGCGGCGG
>CAWUJR010000252.1:0-5960 GCA_963922375.1 uncultured Robbsia sp. | reverse complement strand
GATCCCGCAGCTCGAGCCGCCGGATCCCACCGGCGCAACCAGCACCGCGCGCTGACCCACCGCCTTCGAAAGGGCCTCGCCGACACTAGCGTAAGCGCGCGCATTATCCTCGTTATCGTACTGCCGACACCAGAACGAGCCGCGGTCCGTTTCCAAAATCTCGTACAGCCGTTCCAGCCGCGCTTTCTGGTAGCCCTGGCTGCCTTTCTTGTCGGTGATGATTTCGACGCGACCGCCCAGCATCTCCAACTGACGTCGATAGGCCGGTTCGATGGCCGGATCGCCGATCGCGACGAACGGATGCTTGAGCAAATTGCAAATCATCGCCATACCCAGCGCGAAGTTGCCACTGGAGGTCTCCACGACAGTGCCGCCCGCTTGCAGTTCGCCGCGCTCGCGAGCGGTATCGATGATGTAGCTCGCTGGGATGATTTTCATCGCCTTGAATGCCAGCATCTGCAACGGGCGCGCGCTTCGCGTATCGGATGTGGTCTTGCCGTGCGATCCGATGGTCGCATCGGGCAGGGTAAACATCGATGGATCGAGCAACGAGGCAGCGGCGGAAGCGTAACGGAGCATGGTGGTCATACCGAAAAGTAGTGGTGGCATTCGATATCTCGGGAAATCAGCGTGCTCAATGCGCGGCTGCTTTTCTGAGACTGTTCGGGGTCGTCGCGGTCATACAGAAGTCCGAGGCAAGTGCCGGAGTGCGTCGCAACCAACCCGAGCGCTCCAGTGTCAGCCGATAATCGTTGCATCAAGTCATAATGCGGATGCGGATTATTTAATTGCGAAAATTCGCAGCTTTGCGTGGTCATGCGACCAATTTCAAGCATGTCGTTTTGTCGAATGGCCTGTTTTATGGACGATAACATCGCTTCGTATTGATATTTTGTTTTCAACGAAACGTCTCGTTTTCGTTTATTAAATTCAATTGTGCTGCATTCGCCTCCACGATCGGCGCTGACGATGGCGAGTCGAGGCGTGGCACTGATGTTTTCGTCCAATCTCACCTCTCGGTGATAAAAAGAGACAGTTCCGTCGTACATGACTCCATCAGTCGGTTCGATATCCCGAAGAATCGATTCGATGAGTGTCGGGGTGGCTTGCTCATGAAAATAATTTGCTGCGGCACGAATCGCAGCGACCATATCCGCCGACGAGCTTGCAAGTCCTTTCCCCGCTGAAAACGTCGAGACGAAGGTCAGCTCACCCCCGCTGGGAAAGCCGAACAGCTGCAAATACCGTTCGACTGCTCGAATCGATTTGTTCTTGTTAGGAAGATTCGAAACGACATTGGTGTTTTCGGTCGATTTGAATAAAACGATCGACTTCAAATCTATCGGAAGCGTCACCAAAAAATGCCGGTCATTAGGTAAGATTCCTTGAATCAATTCACCAAATGTGCCATTGCACTCGCCTGTTGAAACGTAAGGCGAACTCGCGGAATTCGATTTTCCCTCTGTTTCTTGCAGAGCCAGCATGGATTTTCTCTTGAGTTGACGATAAATGGAAGAAGCTTGAAAAGAAGAGTAATCGTCAATCGGAATAAAAACTTCTCAATGATTGCTTTGATATTTAAAAATATTGCGCCTAATTTTAATATATTGCTCCCTAAATGGATTAAGTTTTTATTTTAAGAAATTGTATTTATTGGGTTTTAACCGTATATTACGAGCCTGAACGTGCCCGGCAATGCGTCGTGAAGGCGATGAGGCTGCGGGAAACCTGTGAGGGAACACAACAGATGCTTTCGACGCAGAGGTGGTCAGCGCGGAACAAGGATTCGAGGGGCGCACGCGCGCGGCTCACGAGCAGAAATGGGGACGAATCGCTAGACTGTCCGATAATAGGGTTCCGCCCGCGGTTGCTCGCTTCTGCCCGCTTTTACCCGCGATTACCTGTTTCCCATGCCGACCGTGCTGGCCGGCTCATGTGTTTATCATGACCTCATTCGATCGTTCCGCTTCCATGGGTTTCGCCCTCAATCCGCTGAATCGGCTGTCCGAGAAGCGTCATGACGACGTCTTCGTCGCACGCCGGCTCGCCGACCCATCGACGCAGTTTCTTTTGTTCGACGATCAAGCACCGCTACTGCGAGCAATCACCCGGGCAACGTCGGCGAGCCCAGATGCGTCGATGTCCGCTGATCGACAAAAGGACGCCCGCTTCGCCGCGGCGCAATGCCATGCGCTGGGGCTCGACCTACGCGATCCCGGCTTGTCGAATCTTGTCTATATGGGCGAAGACGTTGGCGGTATCTCGTTGTTCGCGGTCCCGCTGGACGGCGAGACCGTGCAACGGATAAAAACGCAGCACGCCGGCGTGACAGACGATCCGACAGCCGACGAAAAGACGGACAGGGTGGCAGCGGCGGAAAGTGTCGAAAGCGTGGATCTGCGTGCGATCGCGTCTCGGGGACGGGTATCGGCGGAGATGCTGGGAATCCTCGGCTGTGCGAAGTCGGTGCTCCATTGGCATCGGCACCACCGCTTCTGCGCGAACTGCGGCAGCCAGACAAGCGTCAGTGGCGGGGGCTGGCGACGGGATTGCGCGAACTGCAGCACACAGCATTTTCCGCGTGTCGATCCCGTGGTCATCATGCTGGCCGTCGATGGCGAGCGCTGCCTGCTCGGCCGTCAGCCGCGATTTGCCGCCGGCATGTATTCCGCGTTGGCCGGCTTTCTGGAGCCGGGCGAGACGGTCGAGGAGGCGGTGCGTCGAGAGATTCACGAAGAGGCCGGTATCGCCTGTGCGGAGGTCCGTTATTTCGCATCGCAACCCTGGCCGTTCCCGTCGTCGCTGATGCTGGCATGTTTTGCCCGCGCGAGCACGACCGACATCGTCATTGATGCGACTGAACTGGAGGACGCGCGCTGGTTTTCGCGCGACGAAGTCGCCAGCATGTTGGCAGGGACGCATGCTGCCGGATTGACGGCGCCGCAGCCATTTGCGATCGCGCATCATTTATTGCGTGCGTTCGTCGAGGACGGCAGCGGCGGAGTGCAAAATGCGTCTGTCGTTACGCCGACGCGCTAAACTCAGCAGTCACGCGCGAGGAGTGAGAGAATCGGGGCGGGTGAACGGTTGCACCGACGCGTCGGTGAGGACCGCAAACAGATAATCGTAGGCAATGCGCAGCCGCCGGTTCATGCGTGAAAGAGGGTTAACGGTTGAAACTATACGAAAAACTGGCCAAAGACATCGAAGACCAGATTCATCGCGGCGTATTTCTGGCCGGCGAGCGTATTCCGTCCGTCCGGCAAGCGAGTCAGCATCATCGCCTGAGCATCACCACGGTGCTTAGGGCTTATTTGCTGCTGGAAAGCCGCGGTGTCATCGAAAGTCGCCCGCAGTCCGGCTATTTCGTGCGCGAGCAAAGCGACGAGCGGCGGGTCGCACAATTGCGGCCGTCCTCGCCGATCGCAGTCTCCGCATCAGTGGATGTCAGCCGCCTCGTGCTCTCGACACTGCGTTCGATCGGTAGCGATGAAGCATTGCCGCTCGGCTCCCCCTATCCGGATCCGTCGCTTTTCCCGTCCTCCCGCATCAACAGCTATGTGCACACTTTTGCGCGCCGCCATCCAGTCGCGAGCATCATCGAAGACTTGCCGCCTGGCAATCCGGAACTGATTCGCCAGATCACGCGTCGCTACCTCGAAAACGGCATGAGCGTCGATCCGAACGAGATCGTCGTCACGTTGGGCGGCACCGAAGCCATCAATTTGTGTCTGCAAGCGGTGGCACGCCCGGGAGACGTCATCGTCGTCGAATCGCCGACGTTCTATGCGATGCTGCACGCGATCGAACGCATGGGCATGCGTGCGATCGAGGTGGCGACCGACCCGCGCGACGGCATCGACTTACAGGCGCTGAAGAAAGTCTTGTCCGAGCAACGCATTGCCGCGTGCATGGTGATGCCGAATTTCCAGAATCCGCTGGGGTTTCAGATGCCCGACGAGCGCAAGCGCGCGCTCATCGCATTGCTGAACACCCATGATGTACCGGTGATCGAAAACGACGTGTATCAGGAGCTGTATTACGGTAATGCGCACCCGAGCGCATTGAAATCCTATGACACCAAAGGCCTGGTGCTTCACTGCGGATCGTTCTCGAAAAGCCTCGCGCCGACCTCGCGCATTGGTTGGGCGATTCCCGGACGATATCGGGATCAAGTGGAGAAGTTGAAGTTTTTGAACACGCTGACAACCCCGGCCGTCATGCAATTGGCGATCGCCGAATATCTAAAAAAAGACGGCTATGAGCACCATTTGCGCCGGATCCGCTCCGTATTCCGGCAGCAGGCGCATTTGATGGCGGTGATGGTGCGCCGGTTCTTTCCCGAAGGGACCCGGATTTCGACACCGATGGGGGGGTATGTGCTGTGGGTAGAGCTGCCCCAGCAGGTCGATTCGATGGTGTTATACCAACAGGCATTGCGCCAGGGTATTACCTTGGGACCGGGGTATATGTTCTCCACCGGTCCCGCGTATCGCAACTTCATTCGCTTGAACTATAGCTACAACTGGTCGCCGCAGATCGAGCAGGCCGTCATTTCGCTCGGAAAGCTGGTTGCCACGCTGGCTGCGGCACCGGTCCAGTAGCCTGCCAGCGCGAAGCACAGGATGTGGTTTAGTTAGCTTGCGGCGTACGCGTGCTTGTTGCTTGCGGTGCCGAAGTCTTCGCCGGATGACCTTCGTTGCTGCCTTGCAGGTAGTAGCCGAGGCCCATGAACACCGCGCCGCCGACCAGATTGCCAAGGGTGACGAAGATCTCGTTGTGCACTGCGCCGGCAAACGTGATTTCCGCCGGGTGATCCGCCATCAGCGCGAGCGCGAACACGAACATGTTCGCCACGCTGTGCTCGAAGCCGCTTGCAACGAACGCGAAGATCGCCCAGAAGATCACGCCGAGCTTCGCGCTGTCGCTGCTGGTGCGTGCTGCCATCCAGACGGCCAGGCAAACCAACCAGTTACACAGCAGGCCCTTCGCGAACAGCACGCCGCCAGGGGCGCTCATCTTGCCCAGGACCGCTTTGAAGAAGCCGGTGGAACCATCGGTCAGCAGCACGCCGCCGCCTGCTGCATGCAGGATATAGGCGAGCACGATCGCGCCCACGAGATTGCCGATCCAGCACACCACCCAGACGCTCAGCATGCCGCCGAACGACGCTTCACGGCGCAGCGCCGCAATAGGCATATACATCGCGGTGCCGGTGAAGAGTTCCGAGCCGGCGAAGACCACGAACGTCAGTGCACACGCGAAAACCGCACCCATCACCAAGTGCGAGTAGGCGGGATCGACATGCGCGCCCACCGAGAACATCAGAATGTCGCCAAAGCCGATGTACACCCCGGCCATGGCGGCGCCGATCAGATAGGCGAGCGGCGAGCGGAAGATCATGGCCGCTTTCGCGGCGCCTACTTTCCCAAACTTATCGAGGGTGTCTGCGTACATAGCTGTGAGGTTCCAAAATGAAGCTTTCCAGATGTGCAGGAAAGCAAAAAACGTTGGTGCACCGTCCTTGACGCGGGTTTCTAACGCGAGCCGCCGGTGCGCTACCGACGCATATTGCGTCAATATGGCGCACATCATAATGCGGGGAATTTGTTTCAAGACGTTAATGAGGGCGGGAAAACGACGCTTATTCGACGGATAAGCGCTGTGTTTCCCCGCCGCCCGGCCTTCTGTACTCTTTTTTGAGATCCCGTGCAGCGGTCCGCTCGATCGGCGCTGGCCGCGCCTTCTCAGGACTGAACGGTCGCAACGAGTTCGGACAGTCGTTGCCGCTGACTACCGTCGGCATCGAAGTTGTCCGGGGACAGCCAGGTTTCGAAGCAAGTGCGCAACGCGGGCCATTCGCCATCGATGATCGAAAACCAAGCGGTATCCCGCGAGCGCCCGCGATAGACGATCGCTTGTCGAAAAATGCCCTCGAAGCGAAAGCCGTAACGCAGCGC
>CAWUJR010000251.1:0-5961 GCA_963922375.1 uncultured Robbsia sp. | reverse complement strand
CCGCCGCGTCGGGCCGCTTCCGCCATGCGCATCGTTACGGCTGTGGTACAGGCGATCGGACTGCGCCAATGCGCGCCGGACATCATTACCCACGGTCTCGATACGGTGAGCGAGATCCGCGCGATCGCCGCTTTGCACCGCGGGCCAGTGGGGCGTGACATGGTGGGGGCTTACCGCGTCCGAGGCATAGAGCCGGATGGGGAAGGGCATGCTCGTCTCCTAGCAAGGGCGCGCCAGCGGCGTGCGGTGCGTCGCACGCCGCTGGCGCGAACAGGAATGCACCGATGCTAGGACCGAGGGGCAATCGTCACTTTTGAATTACGTTTGAAAGGTGAGCGTCGGCGGATAAGCGATTGCCAGTACCCATTCGCCCAGGACCAGCGAAAAAGCATCACGCCGAGCAAGAAAACACCCCATAACGCGGTGGCCAGATGCTGGCTCGCGCCAAGGAGGTTCAGTCCGGAGGCAATGACTTGCAAGATCACGAGCGCGATCACGACCGGGACGACGCGGCCAAAACCGCCGAACGGATTCACGCCACCAAGGAAGCAGGCGAGCACCGAAATCAGTAGAAAGGCCTCTCCATGGCCAATTCGAACCGAGTTGAAGCTGGCCAGCATCACGACACCCGCCACGCCGCACATGAAGCCGGACAGCATATAGACGCGTGTCACCGCACGCACGGTATCAATGCCCGAGTATCGCGTGGCATCGAGATTGGAACCGATCATGCGGGTGGCGAAGCCGAGTCGCGAGCGCGTCATCACCACGTGCCATACCCCTGCGCAGCCGATGAAAATCCATAGCGGCACCGGCACACCCAGCAACACGCCGTTACCCAACGTCAGCACGAATGGCGGAAAGCCCGAGATATCGCCGCCATGGGTCATGAATTCACCCAGACCGCGGAGGAAAATCATCATCGACAACGACACCAGGATCGGACTGGCTCCGGTCCGAGCGATGATCGCGCCCATGATCCAACCGGACAATGCGCCGGTGACCAGTGCGGCGGCAATGCCCAATACGATCGGTCCGACGCCGGCATTCACGCCGCCATGGGTGTGCAAGACCCACGCCATCGCGAGTCCAGAGATATTCGCGGTGAAGGTCACCGCCAGATTGAATCCGCCGGAGACCAATGGCATCAACATCGCCAATGTGAAGAAACCAAGTTCGGGCAACTGGTAAGCGACGGAGATGAACGTGCTCGTCGACAGGAACCGATCCGAGGCGACGCTCAATACAACGATCGCCAAGACGAGGAACAGGAGCAGACCTGCGATATCGGCGGGTACGCGCGGCAGCGCAGAGCGGAGTGAGGCGGCGCTTTTCATGGGGAGACCTTCACACGTGAGGATGCCGTTGTGACGCGGAAGCGCGACCCGACGAGCTTCGTGAAGCCGCCGCTCGACACAGTGATCGCAATCAGAATAATCGCGCCTATGATCATCTTGAAGGCGTAGGGAGAGACACCCAGCAGGTTCAGGCCGTTCGCGGTGATCGCGGTCAGCATGATGCCGAGGACCGCCCCGAGGATCGTGCCGCGGCCGCCACCCAGGCGCGCGCCGCCCAGCACTACCGCTGCCAACACATCCAGCTCCCGGCCGTACAGCGCATTGGGGACCACTTCTTGTACGTAGTTCGTCTGCATCAAACCGGCAATGCCGGCCATCATGCCGAGCCAGCCGAATGCGACATAGTGCATCGCACCGATGTTCACGCCCACGCGTCGCGCCGCTTCCGGATTGTCACCCATCGCATAGAGCTGGCGACCGATGGTCGTGCGACGCAACAGCACCCAGGTGGCGAGCACCATTGCCGCCATGACAGCGACCGGCAGCGAGAGCGCCGCGATACCGTGCGACGACTTTATCGTGATCAGCGAAATGCGATTCACCCACCAGTCCGGCAGGTCGTAGAGCGAGACGCCGCCAGTCAGAAACATCAGTCCGCCAAAGAACACATTGAAAGTGGCAATCGTGACGACGATCGAGACGATCCGAAATCGGTAGATGATGGTGGCATTGATTGCGCCGAGCAGAAAACCGAATCCGGCGGCCGCGACGAAACCGAGCGCCCAGTTGCCGCCACCGAGTCTCATGACCGTCAACGCGGTCAGATACTGGACCACAGACGCGCCCACGGCAAACGAAATGTCGATACCCCCGGCGATCAGCACTACCAGCAGGCCGACGGCGAAGATGATATTGACCGCGCTTTGGTTCAGCAGGTCGAACAGATTCGGCAGCGTTAGAAAGGTCGACGTCGACAAGCTGAGCCCCAGCACCATGATGGCGATGAGCAGAATCAGTAATGCCTCGGTCAAGCCGATGCCCCATTTGCGTGGATCAAGCATGGACGTCCCTCTCGATTTGGTCGATGGCTACGTGACGCGGTACATATTCGGCTGCAATGCGACCGTCGCGCAGATGCAGGATGCGATCGGCATTGAAGTAGACCTCGGGGATTTCATCGGATATCAACAGGATGGCCATGCCTTGCGCGGCTAGCCTGTCGATGATCGCGAAGATGCCGGCGCGGGCACCCACATCGACACCGACCGTCGGCGAGTCCAGAATCAGCAGCTTCGGCCGGGTCGCGAGCCACTTTGCGAGCACGATCCGCTGTTGGTTGCCGCCGGACAACGTGGAGATCGCATCCTGTGGTTGACCGATCTTGACGGCGAGTTGTTTGATCCAGTCGGCAATCAGCGCGTCGCGCTTGCGATGGCTGATCAGATGCGTCGCATCGAGCAGGTCGTCGAGGACCGCCGCGACGGTGTTGTCGCCGATCGACTGCTGTTGCACCAGGCCCAACTGCAACCGATCTTCGGACACGTACGCGATGCCCGCACGGATCGCATCGCGGTTCGAGCGTAGCGACAACGGTTTGCCGGCGATGCGGATCGAACCGGCGCTGGGCTGCGACATACCGAACAATGAGAGCGCAATTTCGGTTCGTCCGGCACCCAGCCGTCCCGTCATGCCGAGGATTTCGCCTTCTCGCACAAAGAACGAGATGTCGTCGTATTCGCCTGGTCGCGTCAGACCATCGACCTGGATCATGATTGGCGCATCGTCCAGGTTCGTCGAACGCACCGCGTAGTCGAACGTACGCCCGGTCATCAACTCGGTGAGGCGGGTTTGCGTCATCCCTGCAGTCGGAAACGTGCCGACATACTGACCGTCGCGCAGAACCGTCACGCGTGTGCACACGTCGAGCACTTCGGCGAGCCGATGGCTGACGAACACCACCGCGATGCCGTCGGCAGACAGACGACGGACGATGGCCAGTAATGCTTCGGTCTCGGCGTGACTGAGTGAGGCGGTCGGCTCGTCCATGAACACCAGACGCGCGTCGGCGACGAGCGCGCGTGCGATGGCGACGATCTGCCGCTGCGCGATCGACAGCGAACGCACCGGTCGAGCGAGATCGATCGTGATGCCCAGGCGCGCGAGGATCCTGCGTGCCGCGATTTCCATTTGCCGGTAATGCACGAGACGCGGACGCGGCCCGAGATTTTGCTCGAAAGCAATGTTCTCGGCGACGGTCATCTCGGGAAAGAGGGCGAGGTCTTGCCAAATCACCTGTATGCCCAACGCACGCGCGGTGGCGGGGTCCAGGCCTTCGATCGACTTGCCGTCCATCAGCATCGACGCGTCGCTCTCGGGCTGGTAGACGCCGCTGATCACCTTGATCAGCGTACTCTTGCCGCAACCGTTTTCGCCCGCAAGGCACACCACTTCGCCCGGCATCACATCGAATTTCACGCCATTGAGGGCCTTTACACCGCCAAATATCTTGGAAATATTGTCGAGCTTGAGCAGCGGTACGGCATGACGGGGACGTGTGCTGTCGACGATGGTGCCGATGGTGCCGGTCGTAACTGCACTTACGGCACTTACGGCATCCATCACACTATCGACGGTCGCATCGCGTGCACGGTGTGTGCTTTCCGGCGGGATCGTCGGCGGTATGTCTGAAGCGCGTGAAATCATGGGTTCGCTCCGATGGGGCGGTGCAATGGCGCTGCATCAAAGGCCCAGCATCAAAGGCCGAGCTTGGCAAGATCGTCGATCGTATTCACGTTGATATCGACCAATTGATCGACGATCAGATTGTGTCCGACCGGATGAACGACGCCGAGTCCCGCAATAGTGGTGCCGTCCTTGATGGGCTCACCCTTTGCGACCATCACGCCCAACGTCACGAACACCTCGCCGGCCTGTTCCGGATTCCACATATACCCACCGGTGAGCACCCCATCGTGCACCAGCCGCTTGCCTTGTCCTGGCGAAAAGGGGCCCAGCACGAGGACCTGCCCCTGTTCGTGATTTTCGACGACCGCTCGCGCAGCACCAATCGGTCCCTGGCTACCGAACGCCAGAATGCCCTTCAGGTTCGGATGTGCCCGCATCAGATCCAGCGCCGTTTTGCGCGACGCATCCACGTCCTCCGCCACGCCATACCGGTCGCCGACGAGCGTCATCCCCGGCGCGTTGGCCTTCAGATACGCAATGGCCGCATCGGCCCACGCGTTATGCAGCGGCACCGTCAACGAGCCGACGAAGACCGCGTATTCTCCCTTTCCACCCAATGCGGTGGCCATGCGTTTGCCATAGGCTTCCCCGAAGCCCTTGACCGATGCCAGTTCGAAATCCCAATCGGTATTCTGTTGTTTCGGCGATTCATGGGTGATCACCTTGATGCCGGCGGCCCGCGCACGCTGCAGCACGGGCTCCAGCACCTGCGCGTCGTTGGGCACGACGCCGATCACGTCCACATGCTGCGCGATCAGGTCTTCGATCGCGCGCACTTGCAGGGCCGGGTCGGCACTCGTCGGCCCGACCATAAACGCTTTCACCCCAAGTTGATCCCCACGCTTCTTGATACCGGCTTGCATCGCGTTGAACCACGGGATACCGCCGATTTTGACAACCACGCCAATCACCGGCTTGTCCGCAGAGGCAGATGCCAGCGGCGCGGTCAATGCGAATGCCAATGTGGTGACGCTGACGCACAGCGTGCGCATGATGTTCTTCGACATGTCTCCTCCGTTATGTTTTTTGAACTGCCTGATGCTGCCTGATGCTGCTGTCGCGCTCACTGCCGCGCATGAAGGGCTTTCCGATACGTCTGCATGCGCTAATGCGTGGCTGTCGCCGGTATGGGCCGCGGTTCGCCCAGGCCATAGCCGCCGGTTTTGATCCGCTCGATCACACGGGTAATTTCGTCGTCCGACAGGATCGTGGGCTCGCCCAATGACAGGGCCTGAAAATACATTCGGGACAATGCCTCCACTTCGACCGCTAACCATAGCGCTTTGTCGAGCGACGATGCAATCGCGATTTGCCCATGCTGTCCCAACAAACACGCATCGCGACCTTCGAGCGCCTTGACCGCATGATCGGAGAGTTCCTGTGTTCCGAAAGTGGCATATGGCGCGCAGCGGATCGTGCTGCCGCCGGCCACCGCAACCATGTAGTGAAACGCCGGGATCTCCTTGTATTGAACGGCAAGCGTGGTCGCATACATCGAGTGCGTATGAATCACCACATTACGTTCTGGCCGCGACGCGAGAATATCCCGATGAAAACGCCACTCCGACGACGGTCTGTGCGCACCTTCCCACGTCCCGTCGAACTGCATCTTCACGATGTCTTCCGGTACCATTTTTTCATACGCGATCGACGTCGGCGTGACCAGAAATCCGTCCTCGACCCGGACCGACAGATTCCCTGAAGTGCCTTGATTCACCCCGATTCGGTTCATTTCGCAGCAGATGCGAATCATGTGTTCGCGGGTGTCGAAATGCGTGAGCGTGCTGCTGTTCATCTGGATGTCTCCTTAATGGCAAGGATGGGGACCGAAATACTGCGCGCAGATCGCACGCCATTCGGCCCGGTAGGCGCTCAATCCCGGAACGTCGCTGCGGTCGCTGCGGTGAGCGCGATCGGC
>CAWUJR010000250.1:0-5964 GCA_963922375.1 uncultured Robbsia sp. | reverse complement strand
GCCGTGGCCGGCTTCGTGGGGGCGGTGCGCGATCTGAGCGACGGGATCAGCGTGGATGCGCTCGAACTTGAACATTATCCCGGCATGACGGAACGTGCGCTCGAACGGATTGTCGCCAGCGCCCACGCGCGATGGGAGATCGCGGACGTCACCGTCATCCATCGGTACGGACGCTTGTTGCCCACCGATCAGATCGTGATGGTGGCCGTCGCATCGATGCATCGCGGCAATGCGTTCGCCGCATGCGAATACATCATGGACTATTTGAAGACCGAAGCACCGTTCTGGAAAAAGGAAGGCAGCGGCGAAGCCGGGCGCTGGGTCGATGCGCGTGTCAGCGACGACCGTGCGAAATCCCGATGGGAAAAGCCCGGCGACGCTTGATCGGCATCAGCGCCGCCCGCGCGACCCGATGTCAGAATCGGCATATCGGCGGCAAGCGGAGACCGGGCTCGGTGGCGGGTCCAAAATTTCTCTTCTCGCTCGTCTTGAAAGTTTTACCTGACAGCCTCACTTGTTGATCATTGATTTCAATCGTGGTCTCAATCGAAAGAAGCGGAGGTTTTCTAGATGAGAATCGACAAGCTCACCACCAAGTTTCAGGAAGCGCTGTCCGACGCGCAGAGCCTGGCTGTGGGGCGTGACAACCAATATATCGATCCCTTGCACTTGATGGTAGCGCTGCTCGCGCAGACCGATGGATCGGTGCGCTCGTTGCTCTCCCGCGCGGGCGTGGCGATCCAGCCGCTGGGTGCCGCACTGAATACGGCGATGGAGCGGCTGCCGAAGGTGCAGGGGACCGACGGCAATGTCCAGGTCAGCCGCGAGCTGACCGGCCTGTTCAATCAAGCGGACAAGGAAGCGCAAAAGCAGGGCGATGCGTATATCTCGACCGAGATGTTCCTGCTCGCCGCGGTGGACGACAAAGGCGATACCGGGCGGATTCTGCGCGATCATGGCCTGACGCGGAAAACGCTCGAAGCGGCGGTGACCGCTGTACGCGGCGGTCAGCCGATCGATAATGCCGATGCGGAAAGCCAGCGCGAGGCGTTGAAGAAATACACGCTCGACCTGACCGAGCGAGCCCGCGCTGGCAAACTCGATCCGGTGATCGGTCGCGACGACGAAATCCGCCGCTCGATCCAGATCCTGCAACGTCGTACGAAAAACAACCCGGTGCTGATTGGCGAACCGGGCGTGGGCAAGACCGCGATCGTCGAAGGCCTGGCGCAACGCATCGTCAATGGCGAAGTACCGGAGTCGCTGAAGAACAAGCGCGTGCTGGTGCTCGATATGGCGCTGCTGCTCGCCGGGGCGAAATACCGCGGCGAATTCGAGGAACGGCTGAAATCGGTTCTGAGCGATGTCGCCAAGGACGAAGGCCGCACGATCGTCTTCATTGACGAGATCCATACGATGGTGGGCGCCGGCAAGGCCGAAGGCGCGATGGACGCCGGCAATATGCTGAAGCCGGCGCTCGCACGCGGCGAGCTGCATTGCATTGGCGCGACCACGCTCGACGAGTACCGTAAGTACATCGAGAAGGACGCCGCGCTCGAACGGCGTTTCCAGAAGGTGCAAGTGGACGAACCGTCGGTCGAAGCGACGATCGCCATCTTGCGTGGCTTGCAGGAAAAGTACGAATTGCATCACGGCGTCGAGATCACCGATCCCGCGATCGTGGCGGCCGCCGAGCTGAGCCATCGTTACATTACCGATCGCTTCCTGCCGGACAAGGCCATCGATTTGATCGACGAAGCCGCCTCGCGGATCAAGATGGAAATCGACTCGAAGCCCGAGGAGATGGACCGGCTCGATCGCCGCTTGATTCAGTTGAAGATCGAGCGCGAAGCGGTGCGCAAGGAAAAGGACGAAGCTTCGCAGAAGCGTCTCGGTCTGATCGAAGACGAGATCGAGCGGCTCGAGCGCGAGTATTCGGATCTCGACGAGATCTGGACGGCGGAAAAAGCCGCCGTGCAGGGGAGCGCGCATCTGAAGGAGGAAATTGATCAGACGCGTGCAGAGATCGTGAAGCTGCAGCGCGAAGGTCGACTCGATAAGGTCGCGGAACTGAAGTACGGCAAGCTGCCGCAGCTCGAAGCCCGGTTGAAGGAAGTGGCGCAGGCGGAGGCGATCGGTAGCAAAGACGGCACGACGCCGGCACGCCCGCGGCTGCTGCGCACGCAAGTGGGGGCAGAGGAAATTGCGGAAGTGGTGTCGCGTTCGACGGGTATCCCGGTATCGCGAATGATGCAGGGTGAGCGGGAGAAGTTGCTGCACATCGAAGAAAAGCTGCATGAACGCGTGGTTGGACAGGACGAGGCGATCAATGCGGTTTCCGATGCGATTCGTCGTTCGCGCGCCGGCTTGTCGGACCCGAACCGTCCGTATGGCTCTTTCCTGTTCCTCGGACCGACCGGTGTCGGCAAGACCGAGCTCTGCAAGGCGCTGGCCGGCTTCCTGTTCGATTCGGAGGAGCAGTTGATCCGTATCGACATGAGCGAGTTCATGGAAAAGCACAGCGTCGCCCGGTTGATCGGTGCGCCGCCGGGGTATGTCGGCTATGAGGAGGGCGGTTACCTCACCGAGGCGGTCCGCCGCAAGCCGTACAGTGTGATTCTGCTCGATGAAGTGGAAAAAGCGCACCCGGATGTGTTCAATGTGCTGCTGCAGGTGCTCGACGACGGCCGGATGACCGATGGCCAGGGGCGGACGGTGGATTTCAAGAATACGGTGATCGTGATGACATCGAATCTGGGATCGCAGCTGATCCAGTCGATGGTCGGCTCGCCGCAGGAGGAGATTCGCAGCGCGGTCTGGGATGAGGTCAAGCTGCATTTCCGGCCGGAGTTCCTGAACCGGATCGATGAGGTGGTGGTTTTCCACGGTCTGGACCGCTCGAACATCGAGGCGATTGCGAAGATCCAATTGCGGATCCTGCAGGAACGCTTGGCGAAGATGGATATGCAGTTGGATGTTTCCGACGCGGCGCTCGCCGAAGTGGCAAAGGTGGGTTACGACCCGCTGTTCGGTGCGCGGCCGCTGCGTCGGGCGATCCAGCAGGAGATCGAGAATCCGGTCGCCCGATTGATCCTGTCGGGCAGATTCGGCGCGAAGGACGTGATTCCGGTCGACTTCAACGACGGCGCATTCAGCTTCGATCGCGTCGTGCACTGAGCGCCTGCATCGCACGTCGGGCGTGCCCTTTTGCAACCTGGGGCGGGGGGCGCGCCCTGACGCGTGAGCGGGGCGCCTGTGTCCTTTCTGGTCGCTGCCCCATTGCTGCCCCATCGCTCAAGCTGCGACCGTGCTGTGCCGCATACCGACCTCAGACGACGTCGACCTGAAAGACGGTGGTCTGGCGGTAGGTTTGCCCCGGCCGCAGAATGGCAGCTTCCGCATACTCCCCATTGATCTGGTTTGGCCAGGCCTGCGTCTCCAGACAGAATGCATCGTAGCTGCGATGCCGCAAGCCGGCTTTACCGTCCACCCCCTCCAGATTCGCCCCGGTATATAACTGCACCGCACGTTCGGTTGTCGACACCGTCAAGCGGCGTCCGCTGACCGGCTCGGTGGCGCTGGCGATGGCACGCAACGGTGTGTAGCGCACCATCGGGTCGCCCAACACATAGCAATGATCGATGCCATGCTTTGCGCGAATCTCTGCATCGCCGCTCTCCAACCGTTCGCGGATCGTCGCACCATCCCTGAAATCGAACCCGGTGCCATCGACCGGCACGCGCGACGTCGGAATATTCCCCGCATCGGAGAGCAGCACGCTGTCTGCGTCGATGCGCAACACGTGGTCGAGCGCCGTGCCGGTGGCGGCCAGATTGAAGTACGCATGATGCGTCAGCGACACCGGTGTGGGCGCCGTGGTCTGTGCCTCGTAGTCGACGCTCAGCGTGCCGTTTGCATCGAAGCGGTAATCCACACGGACGTCGACCTGTCCGGGAAATCCACCGTCGCCGTCGGGCGAGCGGTGACGCAGCGTGAGGCCGCCGTCGACCGGCGTCACTTGCCAGACATGTCGATCGAAGCCGCGCTCGCCGCCATGCAGAGAATTGACGCCGTCGTTTGCCTCGACGACGTAATCGTGCCCATCGATCGAGAAGCGCGCATCGGCGATCCGGTTCGCCCAGCGGCCGATCAGACCGCACATATGGGTGCCGCTTTGCAGATAGTCCTGCGGCGTATCGAAGCCCAGTACGATATTGGCCAGTTTGCCGTCGCGGTCCGGCGCGAGCCAGTGCAGCAGCGTGCCGCCGAGATCGCTGATTGCCACTTCAGCGCCATTGGGTGCGGTGAGCGTATAGATATGCACGCTGTCCCCCGTCTCCGAGCGTCCCCACAGGGTCTTGGTGATAACGATATCGTTGCGCATGTGTCTCCTCCGTTCCTTCCGTTTTAGCGGGTTGCTAACGTATTTCAGGCGGGCTATCGTGTATTTTTTGCGTGCGGACTGGTGCTGCATTTAACCACGACTGCGCGATGCGTGAGAGAGGGCGAGCGCATGAGCGCCGGCGACGGTCTCGATTCTGACGTCGGCTTGAGAACTTTCCCATCGATTCGCATGGCGTCGGGGCGGAATATCAATGCGTCGCTTCGTTGTTGATGCCGCTCGGGAGGCGACACTGGTGCGGCTAACCTCATTGTGCTCTGCGATATGTCCTTTTCTTCTGACAACCTGCGTCCCGATCTCCATGTGTTCGTCTACGGCACGCTCCGGCAAGGCGAAATCAACGATATTGCGCTGGCAGCCCGTCGGCATGACGTCGACGAGCCGGTGCTGATCGGTCGCGCCGACATCCCCGGTGCGTTATTCGACTTCGGCCGATGGCCGGGCCTGGTGCCGCCCCGTTCGCGGGAACAAGGTGGTGCCCGCGTGGTCGGCGATGTGTATCGGATCACGACATCGTTGCTGCCGATTCTCGATGAAATCGAGGGGATTCGTGCGGACGGCCGAGACGCGTTCTACCGCGGCGTATGCGAGGTGCATATTGACGACAAGCGGTATGGCTGTCTGTATTATCCGGTCGACGCGGCATCGGTCCGCGGTTGTCCGCCGATCGTCGACGGCGACTGGGTCGTCTATCGCCAGGGCCGGGCAGTACAGAAATCCGCGTAGGTGCTTGATTGCCTTGGCATAACGCGGATTTATGATCGTTCTACAATGGAGCGACCGTGTACCCGGACCTTCGTTCGTGGGAACGGTTCAAGACGCCTCGCGTCTCAGGAGCTTGTCATGTTCAAGCATATCCTCGTACCGACCGACGGCTCCGAGCTGTCGCAAAAGGCCGTCGACGCGGCGATTGCGCTGGCGGCGACAACCGGCGGCGCGGTGACCGGCTACGCCTGTTTGCCCGAGTATCCGATTTCGCCATTTTCCGAGGTGATCGTCGAACCGCCGCCCGACTTCCAGGAACGCTGCGAGCGCGAGGCCCGCATGCATTTGAGTCGGGTGGAAACGGCTGCCGCGAGGGCCGGTATTCGCTGCGATATTCAGTTGAGCACACACGCGTCGCCATCCATGGGGATTGTCCGCGCGGCGGAGGGGGCGGGCTGCGACGTGATTCTCATGGCGTCGCACGGTCGACGCGGGCTGTCCCATCTGCTGGTCGGCAGCGAAACGCAGCGTGTGCTCGCGAATACGAAGATACCGGTGATCATTTACCGATAGACGTTCAGACGCCGTGTGCAACGGGCGTGCATGACGGCTGGCTGCCTGAACGTCGTGCCGGTTCGATGCCGTGCCCGTGCTGACTTGCAGGCTGCATGACGTCGATGTCGGCATCGATTGTGCAAAAAAAAACGGCGCCCCGGAGGACGCCGTTTTGTTGCGTTGAGGCAAAGCCTCAGGCGGGTGTCGCACGGGCGGGAAGGCGGCGGCAGCCTCAATCATTTGCGGTTGCCGCTATCGCCCGCCGGATGCCCGCTTTAGCCGCGGCCGCGCGAACCGTCGTT
>CAWUJR010000249.1:0-5976 GCA_963922375.1 uncultured Robbsia sp. | reverse complement strand
CGCTCTGGTGGGCCGATAACGCGATCTCCGGGGCAGTGCGGTCTGACGTAACGGAAACTGGTGCAACGAAGTTTGTTGCAACGGGTTTTGTCGCGACAGGATCTTGAATAATACGGTCCTCGGCATCGTTCGTCCCCGTTCAATAGTAGGAGTTGACGGTCCAACCGGCCGCAACCGGCGTGTTGGCGATGACGTCGGTGGTACCACCGGTGCCGCAATAGCTGCTGGTCCAAGGGGTCGTGATGTTCACGTAAGTGGCCCAGTTCGTACTCACCTGCACCGTGTATGTGCCTGCATCGCCTGCCTGTGTCAGATTGTTGTTGATCCCGCCGGAATCGTCGGTCAGCGTCGGCGTCTGGCTTTCGGTATGGGCGATCGACACCGATGGCGCGTTCGTATTATAGATATCGACACTTTGCGACACCTGCGCCTCATTTCCAGGCTTGCTGCCACACACACCATCGTTCATATGCGCCCATGTGGTCGCGGCGATGATGCCGGGTTTTGCCAGCGTAACGGTCAGGTTTTCCGTATACGTATAGGTGCCGTTTGCGGCGTTATAGCTCCACGGTGATGTGGTGTATTGCCCCCCGCTCGGGTTCGAGCATGACGGGTAGTCGGCCGCCCCGGCACTCTGCAAAATCATCGTGCAACCATTGATCGTCGTGCCCGGTACGATCTGCGATTGATTCTGCCAGGTGCCGTTTTGGCAAGACAGCACCCTCCCCGTGGCATCGGTGCTGACTTCGGTCACGGCAGCGTCGCTGACCGCGCTCGTGTCGCTGGCGGCGGTCGGGCCGCATGCGGCGCCGATGACCGGCGAATTGGCGCCGCCCAGCAAAACGGTTCCGTTCGAATCGATTGAAGACGGCCGCCACGCACTGCCGTCATAGGTATAAGCGCGATGCGCAGACATCGTCATCGCGACATCGCCTTCATGCGGCGTGGTCACGCTGCTCAATGCGGCAACATCGGCGACGGCACCGCGCCAGTGGTAGGACGCCTTCGGCTCCCAGACCATCGTGCCGAACTGGGCGCTCTGCTCGCAATTTAGGACATTCCCACTCGCATCCGCAGCAATCGCGCCCGATGCCTGCGTACTGCAATCGGCGTAGTCAGTCTGCGTGGCGTCCAACGCGATAGGGACTTGCATCGCGTTCGCGGCCGGGTCGTTCGGCACGGCGACCCGATACAGATAATCGCTGTTCTGTGACAACTGCCCGTTATACGAGATATCGCTGACCAGATGCCCGGCGCCGGTTTCCGTGCCGCTGCACGACGCACTGCCCGGGTTCGGTGTCGCGATCGTCCACGTCCCGTACGCACCGATGGCCGCGCCGGTGGGATTGTTCACACTCGGAATCGAACCACCGCCCTGCCCCGAATTCGCCGCCACATAACCGATCTCGTTATCGGGAATGGTCCGGCCGCCTTCGGTGACCAGTCGACCCTGCAGTGTCTGCCCGTCGCTGCCCAGATAGATCAGCAGGCAAGGCGTCTGACCGTACGGATTGCTGTTCTGCACGCTGCTCGAGAGAAACGTCGAGAGCTTGTATGTGGTGTTATTCAGTGCAGCAACGACCGGCGTACCGGCCGTTGCCTGCGTTTGCAACATGGTGTAGTTCTGCTTGATCAGTTGCGTGGCGGCGCTAGCGAGCTGCGACTGGTACAGCCCAGTTTGTTGTGCACGGTTGTCGTTCAGCGAGGTATTGAGCAACTGGGTCACGCCCGCGATCATCAAGGCGGCAATCGAGAGCGCCGCCAGCAACTCTATCAGCGTGAAACCTCGACTCGATCGACGAGACGAAAGCCCCGCTGAAAGACGCGGCGAATCAGGCGATAAGGCAGGGGGTAAATCAGGCGACGGATAAGGAAACGAGTGACGGAATGAATCGCGAGACATGCGAGAGAGACGAGACATCCGCCGCGATGAATGACGTAGCGGTTGACGCAAAGAGCGGTTAGTCATACGCCTGCGCCATCCAGACCGGCTCGCCATCCGGAATGACGCTGCTCAGTGCCGATGGCAACGGCACGTGCGGATTGCCGGGCGACACCACATTGCCTGCCGACGCCACGCCCGCCAGCGCCGACCCCTGCGCCAATTGCTGCATGTCGACGATCTCGTTTTCAGCGCTGGTCTGCGTCGAATAGATCACGACCAGACTGCCGGCCGCATCTGTATTCGGGATCACGTAGTTGCGCCATAACGCATCGGATGCATCGGTGGTCAGCAACGCATTGCCGACCAGCGCGCTCTCCGGGACCTCGCCGGTGAACGTTGGATTCGCCAGCGCGTATTCCACGACCGCATGGCGATAGGCACTCATGCTAGCCGCCATGATGCGCCCAGTCGCCGACGGCATCGCCGCGATGCTCTCGCTGTCGAACAGCGCGTAAGCACCTGCCAATGCGCTGAAGACGGCGATGACCCAGAGCATATACATCGTGAGTCAACCGAGTTAGACCGAGGTCCAGACGATGGTGTTGGACGACGTACTACTGCAGACGTTAGAAGCATCGGCAGGGGTATCCGGGACCGACGTGGTGGCAGTTCCATTCACCGTGATGCCGGTCCAGCTGCCACCGGCGGTCACTGCGTTGATGCATACCGCTTGGGGCACACTAGCGAAGCTAATCGTGAAACTACCCTGGGTCGTCGAGGTGACGGTCACCGCCCCCCCCCACGAATCCGTCGCCGCGCCGTTGCTTACCGGGATCGTGCTTGGGAACACGCCCGCGCTGGACAATGTAGCGTCGTCGATCCCGGTATAACCGTTCGTCTGCCCCATATAAAGCTTCTTCACCCCCGACTGAATCGCGTTCACCTGCTCCGACAATTCATTCGTGCCAGCACTGCTGAACGCCCCGTTCAATAGTGCCACCGCACCGATCACCACGATCGCCGCAATACCCAGATAGGCAATCGCTTCAAGCAAGGACGCACCCCGTTGCGCGTGTTGCGCGCGCTTCACGTCACGCATCTGACGCAGCGCACGAACACGCTGTCGAACCGGGATCGTGACTTTTCCGACCTGCTGCATGGTAAATCTCCTTGTGACCGGCACATGCCGCCGCTGCCCGGGCAGCCGCCCGGCATGTGCGCGGATCGACGAATGGTCCCGATTAGAGACCGCCTTTAATGGACCGAACGCGCCATAGACGCAATTTCCTGCTGAATTCCGAAGAAGCCGGTGACCAACCAGACCAATACGAGCGCCAACGCAATGATCGCGGCACCGTTCACGACCTTCATCTGTGCTTCCAGCGTGGTCACCCCCTCCTGCATCCATTCATCCGCCAAAGTTTTCAGTGCTTCGGCGAAACCGTTGTACTCGGCATAAACGCAGAGATCGTCGACGATCTCCGCCGAGGGAAAACGGTAACCGGTGTTTTTCATCGCCTCGCCCACATTCAAACCGGACTTGACGCCGAACAACATGTCATCGATACGCTGCCGCAACCAGGGCCGCGCATGCATCGCCAGACGGTTCAGCGATTTCTCGACCGTGAACCCCGCCGTCTGCAGCGATGAAAATGCTACGAGAAAACCGCACCCCACCACCAATCGATAAATCGAATACGGCGGGAAGCGGTCGAGTGTGATGCGTGCATTGCCGGACCAGCGCGGCATCGAATAGATCACCAGCGCGATCAGCAGCACGAAGGCGATCACGCAGTAGATCATGCCGCCCTGAACGAACGTCGACATCGTGAACAGCGAATGCGCGACGCCATGCCAGCGATGCGGATCGACGATCATTGCGAAGCGTGGAATCACCATCTTGCCGAACAAATAAACATAGCCGATGGTCATCACCAGGATTGCGACCGGATACGCGAGGCCACCGAAGATGGCTGCGCGAATGCGTCGACTGGATTGCACGACACCGGACACGGTCATCAACGCCGCTTCGATACGTCCGGATTGCTCGCCGGCCATGATGATCATCTGTTCAGTATGCGGTACCCACCATTCCATCGCCTCGGACAGCATGCCACCATTCTGCACCGCGCGCCGCCAGTCCGACAGCGTGACCGCCTGCGATTCGTTCGGCTTGCGTCCTTCGTGCGATGCACGCAACTCGAGCTCTTCCAACACCTTCAGCAACGGCAAGCCGTTACTCAGCATCTTCGCGATCTTGCGATACAGCCTGAGCCTCACCTGCGTGGTCAGTTGTAAGCGTGCCCAGTGACGATTGAGATCGATAGCCATCGTGCGATCGATCTCAGTTTTTCGCGGCCGGCAGCGGTCCGACCACCCGCTCCGCCATGCGCGGATCCACCATTCCGGCCGCCACTTTCTCGACGGCATGCTGCGCCACGGTCTGGCCGGCGAGCTGATCGATCCAATACGCATGCGCGGCTGTCTTCTTACCTTCGCGAAGCAGAGCGCAGAACGTGGCATCGGTACGAATCACCTCGGCCACCACCGTACGTCCGATCGTGCCATTGCTGCAATGCTTGCAGCCGGTGCCAGCGATTCGCACCTGATCGAAACGCGCCGCGCCCACCGCATGGCGCGCGCGCATGACCAACGCCGGATCGATCGCGTTGCTCTCCGGACCGTCGGAATCGATCGCGTCAAGGGCATCGATCAAGGGCGTCGAACAATGCGGGCACAATGCCTTCACCAGGCGTTGACTGATCAGTCCGCTGACCAGTGTCTCGTCGGCCACCATTGCCAGCGGTAAGCCGAGATCGGTCAGGCGATCGACGATTGCGATCGCACTGTTGGCATGCACGGTGGTCCACACCTGATGGCCGGTCATCGATGCACGTAACGCACTTTGTGCAGACGCCCGATCGCGCATCTCGCCAATCATGATGGTGTCCGGATCCAGCCGCATCGCATTCGAGATCGCGCTCGCGAACGCGAGCGAGCGGGCTTCCTCGGTCGTCGCGTTGACGACCGGCGTTTGCACCGCGCCGGTGATCGGATATTCAACCGGATCTTCGACGGTGATCACATGGATCGTCCCCGCGGTCTCGCGGATCTGACCGGACAGCACACGTTGTAACGTCGTCGATTTACCGGACCCGGTCGGACCGCTGATGATGTTCATCCCATGCGGATGCTGCACCAGCAATTCGATTGCAGATGCCTGCGTCGGCGTGAACCCAAGGTGCCCCAAATCAGCCGATTCGCCCGCATCGTTGTACAACAGACGCAGGACCATGACGGTACCGACGCTCGTTGGCGCAGTCGCGATCCGTACACCGAACAGGCGCTCGGGCAGTTTGTCGCGGTCGCCGATGCTCGCGTCCTGACGCTCGGTCGGCTTATAGGTGTTATCGGAAACGTTGGCCATCGCCGAATACAACGTCGCCAGCAAACGCTCCCCGTACTCGCGGGTCTGTTCGCTGATGCGCGTCAGCTCGTTGTGCACGCGAAACAAAATCTCCGTGCTGAAGCGGTTCACACGAATGTGAATATCCGACGCGCGTTCCGCGCACGCACGGGCAATCAGATTCTTTGCCAGTACCTGCATTTGCGTATGATCGACGCGCTCGCCGGTCCCATCGCGGCGTTGGCCTTGATACGCGCGCCGCACCGTTTCGATGCTGACAAGACGCGTGGAATAGCGGCAATTCAGCCGTTCCAGCCGTGCGCAATAAGACAGCACGAACGGATTCATATCGTGCCCTTCGGCGACCAGCAGATAGCCGTCGTCGAGCAGGCAGAGGAATTTGCGTTCTTCGGCGCTCGCGGCGTATTCGCCGGTATCGGACAATGGGCGGCCCGCCGCGGTAGGCGCAACAGGGGCGATATGCGCACTCGTCGCCGCCGACGATTCGGCATGACTGCTAGAGGCAGGGTCCAACACGCCCGATGAGTTCAATGTAGCGGAAGACAGCGAAGTGGCCGACGACGCTGCCGCAGCGATGTCGCTCGACGCCAGCAACGTGCCGTTCGACGCAACCAGCGACTGCGCTGCGTCCAGCGGCATCGCCGGTGTCGGCGCGAACGGCGCG
>CAWUJR010000248.1:0-6005 GCA_963922375.1 uncultured Robbsia sp. | reverse complement strand
CCCGCATCGGACGCGGATTGCGGTGCGCTAGCACTCGAAGCATTCGAACTGGCAGCGTCATCGGCGCTCGTTGAGCGCGGCGCCGCGCGGCCATCATGCGCGGCATCCGAGGACGGCACTTCTCTCGCCGATGTTGGAACGTCACACGATCCAGGATCGAAGCCGAGCGGGCCGCCCGGCAACGCTAACGCCGCCAACCGACGCTGTTGCACCAACGACGCCATGAACTTCAAAACGATCGCTGCCATCCCGATGCCTTGCACGACCTGCGTGGGAATGGCCGTCAGCAGATTCGGGTTCAGACTGGCCCACGCGGCACTGAGCGCATGCGAAATCTGATCCGGCGCCGACAGCAACGTGGCACCGATGATCGTGAGCCAGGTCGACCACTTCCGATGCAGCGTATTCCACCCTTTGATCAGAAATAAAGAGTCTGTGGAGAAACACTTACGCCACAAATAGAAAGCCAGCAGTACGACCAAGATGGTGCCAATAAAGGCGTTTTCGTATAAGTTGAAATGAGACATTATTTGGCTCCTTCAGCATTGCCTTGATTGCCCGAATCATCCGGGTCCTTTTTCCCAAAACTGAAATAACGATCCCCTGCATAAGCGGCCGCGGCAGCCGCCAGATAGGACAACATGATGTTTTGCCCTGCTCCCACGCTCCCCAGAAAAGCGGTCGTCCCAAAGAAAAGCGCCTTGAGTACGCATTGCAAGATAAACAGGCGTTTTCGAGAGTTGCCCTTCTCCCAATCGGCAAGGACGGGGAGAGAGGATGCTGCCCAACTGACCAAAGAAATAAGAATGACCCACGCGTATTTGATGAGTAAATCGATCAATGACGTCGACTTCCCATCGTCGTCGTGCGTTGCCATCACGGTAGCTGCACACGCTGTCCCGACAAAGAAGTACGAGCACCATAACCAGTTATTGAGCGCGCGAGCCATGCGAAAAAGTCCCAAGAAAGAAATAGACACGCGTCGTCTCCCAGAAAATGTAGGCCGACATACTAAGGTTGACGGGAACCATCCATGCAAGACTCTTGAATCCATTCAAAGGAGTACTGAATTGAAGATACGCAATAATGAGCCACGCAAAAATGGACCCTAGCGCGCCCATTCGTCGCGCACCGGCCATCAGACGGATATACTTTTCTCCCCAGCGGCGACCCAGCCAGAATTCGATGCCCGCACACTGCAACATCAGATATCCGACAAAGATCAGGTAATATCCCCAAGTGTTCGCAAGCCCCATTCGCACCAAGATATTGTGCAGAAATCCGGTATCGCCACCGGTCTGCCCGCTGATCCCCAGCGCAATCGTTTGCCATCCGAGCAACACTTCTGCGAGTAGCGTGTGCCGGGCGGCAAGATTGCCGCGCGTCGGCGGGCTATAGTTATAGCCATCCCTCTTCCGATTCGTCATGTGTTATCTCGAAAATGGAAAGATCCGGCCAGACACGGACGGAAAGATTGGACGATGGTAACCAGTGAATAGCAATACTTACCAATGCACACTGAGGGTGCGTAATGGTAAATATTTCATGAGTAAATATTTCACGGTCAAATATGCGGGCACGTGCGGGCGGCGCCTTTTCGACGCCAGCCAACACGTGACGCCCGCCGATCTCAATCCAGCATCGCTTCTATAGGCGACCATCGCCCAGGGCATTGCTGGATAGCCGCAGGTCTTTCATCAGGAGGAGCGGGTTGAGTCCTGCGCCTAGCCGCCCGAAATCAGGGCCATCGGCGTTCCGACAGGGTGTCGGTCAATATCTCTGTTATCGGGGTGAAAGAACGATTCCGAGCTTCCGGAGCGAGAAATCTGGCTCGCTTGGTTCTTATTAAACACCCTGTTTACGAAAAAGTCAAACGCGATGTTTAACACGCTCAAAACGTTCCGTATGTGGTCTACCGCACCATGCAAGTGATTTTTTTATGATTGCTCTCGTGGTCGCGAATCGGTGCGGCGGGTAGGCATGGCGAAAACACGACTAAGATCAGGCCCCTATGCGAAAAACGGGCCCAAACGAGCGTTTACATCGATATCAACGTTTTGCAGCCAATGGAAAGACCCAGATGAAACCACTCTGCAAACAAGCGCAACACGAGGGGTGAGGGCCGAACGGCAAAAGGAAGAAAGAAACAGAAAGACGCAGCTATAAACAGCAAGACCTAAAAACGACGGAGACAGCGGAAAGTAGATGAAAACTTGGCCGTCTAGACGCGACGCGCCGGTCGCTGTCTCCGAAGAAAATGGTCAAGACGCGTTACGCCACGACTTCGGCCGACAAATGGCGCGCACGAAGTGCATCTTTTCAATCTGATCGTCGTCGAAGGCAATGGGCGGATGCGCATCATTCACCGAGACCACATGCGTGCGGCCGCCGCGACGATACAAAAAGCGTTTGACCATCACCCGCCCATCGACCGATTTGATCAATACATCGTCGCCATTATCAATCGGTTGATTCGGTTCGATGACCGCAAACTCGCCGTGCTGAATGCGTGGTTTCATCGAATCGCCCACGCAACGCACCGCGTACGCATCCGGATCCGGACTCGGAAAGTCAACATAGCCATCGCCATGTCCGACCGGATATTCCATATCGACAAAGTGGACACCATCACCCAACTGCGCCATGCCCACTACCGGCACCGGCTTCCAGTCGGTGACCGACATCGGCTCGAACACGTGGTTGATCGCCGGCGGCTCGAAGCCGTCGTAATGGTCGAGGATCGAGCCGGGCTCTCCTTTGCCGGTCAATAGCCACACGGCATTGACCCCTAACGCAGCCTGGATCTTGGTCGCTTGCGCCAGCGTCATCGACGCGTTCTCATTGCCGTTGATCCAGTTTTCCAGCGTATCGGTGTCGATACCGATGGTGTCGGCAAGCGCTTCTGCGGCGTCCAGACGCCCTGCCAACGCGCTCAGTAGCCGATCGCTGATGGTGGCGTCCGACGGTGCCCAGGCGTTGAGCATATCGCCGCTATCGCCGTTGCGGATCCAGTCCTCATTGACGCCCAAGGCCTCGGCTAACTTCCCCAGTAATCGGGAGTCCGACCCCCGCTCCATGTCGACCACGAGCGCCGGGCTCAGTCCCGCTTTCTTGGCGAGGTCGGCTTGCGTCAGTCCGAGTTTGTTACGCTGTCGCTTCAGGCGCGCAGCCATCGTCGTCGACGATGTGCCACCGACCATTTCGTCGCCCTTTTCGCGTGCCGGCGCATCGCGTCGGTACTGCCCGCTGACGGCTTGCGTTTCTTTTGATCCACTAAAGACTGAAGCAGCGGCGCCTGCGCCCATCGCACCGATGCCTGTTTTGATCCACACCGCACTGCAGCCGATCGACTGTTCAGCCGCGATCAAGCCCCGCTGGGAGACGCCACGCGTTTCCCAGTTATTCAGTGTCTGCGGCGATTGGTTCATCAACGCGGCTACGGCTGATTGCCCAGTCACGCCTTTGAGTTCTTTTGCCGCCATGTATAGGCGAGTCATTGTCTCGTGCATGAGCAGGATGATCCCCGATTTAAACAAAATGTTGTTACACATAGCGTTTGCTTTTTTACTAAACATGGCGTGAAAGCGCTCCATCGACGACAAACCGCTTACCGATGACCTCGGCGGCATCTGCGGGGTCGACTCGGGCCCGAGACAGAAGCCCTGTTCTCCGGGTTCTGCCAAAGCCGCAAGCACGACATGTTTCCGCAGCCTTATGCGGTAATATTGCCTCGTTTCGACCCTCAGCTTTTAGGAAACACTGAAAACGCACCTGGCATTCGCTTCGATGCGCTCGCCGTCTGCGTCCGTTGCCGGACACAATGACGGAGTCGTGCGATGAAACACGCTGACGCGACACGTTAGTCGGGAACGAACTCGCCTGTTCGATCCCTTCGGCACAACCGGTAGCGCCCTGCTACTACCCGCCGCGCCGCTTCAAACCTTTACCGATTCATCTATTCACCCACACGGCGAACGGGTCGCCTTCGGCGTCCGCGCTCATAAAGCCGCCACAAACCTGACACTCATACACATTTTCATGCCCTCCCGTATGTACCCAAGCGCCCCGATAAGGGCGCTGCTCCACCAGGCGCAAACCTGAATGCGGCGGGTGGTCGATCACATCCTTCCCGGTTAATGTTTGGCACGCATCGCAACGCATCGTGGCTCCCGGTTTTCGGCGAATCCGGTAGCATAGCGCCACTGCGTCGCTTGAGCGACCTCAAGCAACATCCGGCAACATCAAGCGGCATCGAGCGTCCGCCGTACAGATCCATCAAGCTGCGCGACCGCGTCGTAAATGACACTGATACAGGACGACTGGTCGACAGACGCAGAATGTATCTCACTCATCTTGCCGGTCACGCGCTCGGTGGAAACCACGATTTTCGTCATCGTCTCGCCGGCTTTTTCGACGAGCGTCGCACCTGATCCCACCTTCTCCACCGATGCGTCGACCAGCAAACGAACCTGCTGCGCAGAGTCTGCACTGCGTTTCGCTAAGGCACTGACCTCGTTTGCAACAATCGCAAACTGACGACCATGTTCGCCGGCCCATGCGGCTTCAATCGACGCATTCAGTGCGAGCAGATTGGTCTGAAACGCAATATCCTCGATGACGTCGACAATTGCCGAAAGTGTCTGAGCACCTTGCCTGACTTCGAGCATGGTCTGCATGGCCTGATCCATCATTTGCCCACCACGCATCGCAACTTGCGTCGTATCCGCCACGATCGCGTTCGCATCGCACGCGCTCTTTCGACTGTGACTCAACGCGGCCGACAGTTCCGTCACCGCCCCTTGCAAAGTGCGCGTAGCAGACGTCTGCAGTGTGACATCGTTCGCATACTTAACGATCTTGAAGGGGTTCCCGTATTGGTCGATGATCGGGTTATAAGTCGCACTCAACCAGATCTCTCGTCCGTCTGCGGCGATCCGTTTGTACACACCCGCATCGAATTCGCAATGCGCGAGCTTTTCCCAAAAACCACGATAGGTCAGCGACCCGCGTTCGTCTGGCGGCACCAGCATGCTGTGGTGTTTGCCGCGCAGCGCTGCGCGCGGATAGCCCAACGTACGACAGAAATTATCGTTGGCATCCAAAATCGTGCCGTCCAGCGCGAACTCGATCACCAGTTGTGACATGTCCGTCGCAACCGTTTGACCGTTGAGACCGGCAAGCGCGTCGCGCCCAGTCATCCTTCGGCAAAATGCACGTATGCGCTTGAAGACGTTCATGGTAGTGACGAAAAACGAGAAGAAAGGAAAATCGACGGTGGGTCGATGAGATCCGCGATCGTATCGGCGATCGCATGGCCGCTGCCCTCATCCACCGCGAGCGAGCGTGCTACCGCCAACGCTGTTTGGGTATCCAGACTGTCGGCGCTCACGCGGCCGCCCAATGCATGCACAAGGGACGACAGCCGACGGGCGACCTCGCCATGACGACTGTTGCGGCCCACCGCGTCGATCAGCCGTGCATCGAAACGCACGCCGGTAAAAGGCAACGAAGGCAGCCATCCCAAGGTATCGAACCCTCCGCCGAAATTGGTCACGACGATACCGGCCCCTGTATCCCTCAACGTCTGCACCCGCCGCCGCGCCTGCGCCAGCGCACTGCGTAACATCGCCACGGGGAGGGCCCACTCGATCTGTTCGGGCGCGACACCACGCGCCGCAGCGATGTTCATCACCTGCAACACCATCGGATGAAAAAGGAACGCATCGCCGAGATCGAACTGGATACGCGCGTCTGGGCAGTGAAAACGCGCACAGTCGCGCGCGAACCGCTCCAGCAGAGAACCGATCTCATCGGTCACGGCCAATAGATCGGGCGCGGACAGGGACGCAGCCGCATCAGGGGGATTCGCCGCCGTACCTGCGGCGAGCAGGCTCGATCGTCGATCATCTTCATTGACGCGGTGCGCCCAACTGACGTCGACACCCCGCCAGCGCTTCGTTGACAACGCATGACGCGCGCGCCAGTGCAATGCACCGCCACTTGTC
>CAWUJR010000247.1:0-6054 GCA_963922375.1 uncultured Robbsia sp. | reverse complement strand
CCCAGGCGCGGCCCCGCTGGCACCGCCGCCGGCCGCGGTGGCACCTCCATCGACAGAAGAAGCAAAACAGGCGCAGATGAAGCGCTACGATGAAACGGATCAACAAGTGCTGCGGGATCAAGAGCAGGCATTGCGCGACGAAGCGGCGCTGCAGCAGGCCCAAGCCAGCGCGCCGGTATATTACGGGACCGCCTGGGCCCCGGCCTATGGATGGTATGGACCAAGCTGGTATGGGCCCGCGTGGGGCGGCTGGTATGGCCGCCGCTCAGGCATTTATATCGGTGGGAGTTGGGGCTGGTAACGCGGGCGAGGTTGCCCGGCGTGACGGCGATGCCCCCATCACCGTCGTTTAATGTTCGCGCCCTTTGCTGGCTACCGCTTTATGTCGCGCGGCGGCATCCGCCAAGCGCTTCATTTCGGCGCGACCATGCGCGGCCGGTTCCGGCACCACACTGACGGCGCTCGGCGAGACCACGCCGCGCGTAGACGACTGGCTATCCGCCAACGACGGCAGTTTTGCCTGATCCTGCGGCGACACGAACTGAACGAACACTTCGTCGTTCTTGATCATGCCCAGTTCATAGCGCGCCCGCTCTTCGATCGCAGCGGTGCCATGCTGCAGATCATCGACTTCGCCCGCAATCCGATTATTGCGCGCAGTCAGATCGGCATTCTTCTGCAATTGATCCGCATATTGCTGTTGCAGATCGTGCACCCGCAACCATCCGCCCGTACCCCACCAGAGGGGATACTGGACCAACACCAACAGGCCGATCAAGACGACGGTAACGAGCCGCATAGGTTCTAGTTAAACCACCGCCGTCGATGTCTTGCGCGCACCGGCGCGGGCAAAGCCGTCCGAAAAGCGTCCAAGCGTTTATCGCCGGCGGCGCGTTGCCTTATTTCGCGAGGTTGTAGAAGGTCGAACGGCCGGGGTAGCTGGCGATGTCGCCCAGATCTTCCTCGATGCGCAACAACTGGTTGTACTTCGCAATACGATCGCTACGCGACAGCGAGCCCGTCTTGATCTGTCCCGCGTTCAAACCGACGGCGATATCGGCGATTGTCGAATCCTCGGTTTCACCTGAACGATGCGACACCACAGCGGTATAACCCGCCCGCTTCGCCATTTCGATCGCCGCAAACGTCTCGGTCAATGTACCGATCTGGTTAATCTTGATCAGGATCGAATTCGCAATGCCGCGCGAGATGCCTTCCTTCAGGATCTTCGTGTTGGTGACGAACAAATCGTCGCCCACCAATTGAACCTTCTTGCCGAGCGTGTCGGTCAGATACTTCCAACCATCCCAATCGTTTTCGGACATGCCATCCTCGATCGAGACGATCGGGAACTTGTTGGCCAGCGTCTCGAGATAGTGCGTGAACTCTTGCGCCGACAGCTGCAGGTTTTCACCGGAGAGCACATAACGACCTTCTTTGTAGAACTCGGTCGATGCGCAGTCGAGCGCCAGCAGGATGTCTTCGCCGGGGCGATACCCGGCCTTCTCGACGGCTTGCAAAATCGTGCTCAGGCAATCGTCGTTCGAGGTGAAGTTCGGTGCGAATCCACCTTCGTCGCCCACTGCCGTGCTGAAACCGCGGTCGCTGAGGATTTTCTTCAGCGAATGGAAAACTTCGGCACCAGCGCGCAGCGCTTCACGGAACGTCGGTTGACCCACCGGCACAATCATGAATTCCTGGATGTCCAGGCTATTGTTCGCGTGCGCGCCGCCGTTCACAATATTCATCATCGGCACCGGCAACTGCATGGCCCCCGATCCGCCGAAATAGCGATACAGCGGCAAACCGGCTTCTTCCGCAGCGGCTTTCGCGACCGCCATCGATACGGCGAGCATCGCATTCGCGCCCAGGCGGGATTTGTTCTCGGTGCCGTCCAGTTCGATCAGCGTCTTATCCAGAAACGCCTGTTCGGCCGCGTCCAGACCCAGAATCGCTTCCGAAATCTCGGTATTGACGTGCTCAACCGCCGTCAACACGCCCTTGCCCGAATATCGGGCACCGTCGCCGTCACGCAGTTCGATAGCCTCCCGCGAACCGGTAGAAGCGCCCGACGGCACCGCTGCGCGGCCCATCGTGCCCGATTCGAGCAACACGTCGCATTCGACGGTCGGGTTGCCACGCGAATCCAGGATTTCGCGGCCGATGATATCAACGATAGCACTCATAGTTTTCTCGATATGACAGATTGGAATCGGTTGGGCACCCCTGACCACGCCGAGTGGCGGCGTCTCGCGCCACGCGGCTCAGTGTGGCAGGCATGCGGTCCACATTTCGTATTCAACGCTGCTGCTGTCTTCATCGCACGTTGCCGGCGGTCACGTGACCAGGCGTCTCCAGCCTTGCCCACGACCGTTGCCGGCGACGGTTCCTGAACCCGGGTTCAGGTGAAGTCGTCCTCGAGGAACGGCTCCCGTTTTACTACGTCGTCCAACGTTTTCAGCGTTTCCAGCAAACGGCGCATACGGCCGAGCGGCACCGCATTCGGGCCGTCGGACAGCGCTTTGGCCGGTTCCGGATGGGTTTCCATGAAGAGACCCGCGACGCCCGTGGCCACCGCCGCCCGTGCCAACACCGGCACGAACTCACGCTGACCGCCGGAACTCGTTCCCTGGCCGCCTGGCAACTGCACCGAATGGGTCGCATCGAATACGACCGGGGCACCCGTCTCCCGCATGATCGCAAGAGAACGCATATCGGACACGAGATTGTTGTAACCGAACGATACACCGCGCTCGCACGCGAAAAAGCGATCTTCCGACAGCCCCGCTTCCCGCGCCGCATCCCGTGCCTTGTCGATCACGTTTTTCATATCGTGCGGGGCCAGGAACTGACCCTTCTTGATATTCACCGGTTTGCCCGACTGCGCGACCGCACGGATGAAATCCGTCTGGCGGCATAGGAACGCCGGCGTCTGCAACACGTCGACCACCGATGCCACCTGCTCGATCTCATCGATCGAATGCACGTCGGTCAGCACCGGCACGTTCAACTGGCGACGAACCTCAGACAGGATCCGCAGACCTTCGTCCATGCCCGGACCACGGAATGTCTTGCCGGAACTCCGGTTCGCTTTGTCGTAAGACGACTTATAGACGAACGGGATATCCAGTTCGCGGCACAGCTCGACCAGATGGCCGGCCGTGTCGATCGTCATTTGTTCCGACTCGACGACACAGGTGCCGGCGATCAGGAAAAATGGCTTGTCCAAGCCGACATCGTAATCACACAGTTTCATTCAACGGCTCCTTGGCGGCCGACTGCCGCGATTGCTGGCGGGCAAGCGCGGCGCGAACGAACGAGGAGAACAGCGGATGGCCGTCACGCGGCGTCGACGTGAACTCCGGGTGGAACTGCACACCAACGAACCACGGATGCAAATCGCCCTGCAATTCCATCATTTCCGGCAGATCTTCGGTCGGCGTGCGGGCGCTGATCACCAAGCCCTTTTGCTCCAACTGCGGCACGAAGCGGTTGTTCACTTCGTAGCGGTGACGGTGACGCTCGTTCACATCGTCGCCATAGATCGTTTGCGCACGCGTGCCCGGCTTGATCGCGCAACGCTGCGAACCCAGACGCATCGTACCGCCCAGGTCGGATTGGTCTGTGCGCTTTTCCACACGGCCATCGCGGTCGTACCACTCGGTAATCAACGCCACCACCGGCGAGGCGGTCATCGGATCGAACTCGGTGCTATTCGCATTCTCGAGGCCCACCACATGGCGCGCGAATTCGATCACTGCCAACTGCATCCCCAGACAAATGCCCAGATACGGCACCTTCGCTTCACGTGCATAGCGGATCGCTTCAATCTTGCCTTCGGTACCACGGCGACCGAAACCACCCGGCACCAGCACCGCGTCCAGATGCTTCAGCGACGCGACACCTTCTTTCTCGATCTCTTCCGAGTCGATATATTCAATGTTGACGCGTGTGGACGTATGGATGGACGCATGTTTCAACGACTCGATCAATGACTTGTACGACTCGGTCAGATCGACATATTTGCCGACCATCCCGATGGTCACTTCGTTTTCATGCGCATTCAGCGCCTCGACCAGATTCGACCACATCGTCAGATCGGCCGGCTTCGCATCCAGCTTCAATTCGTCGCAGATGATTGTGTCCAGGCCTTGGTCGTTCAGCATCTGCGGAATCTTGTAGATGCTATCGACGTCCCAGACCGAAATGACCGCTTCCTTGTGCACGTTCGAGAACAGCGAAATCTTCGCCAGCTCGTCGTCCGGGATCGGGCGATCGGCGCGACAGATCAGCGCGACCGGTGAGATACCGATTTCGCGCAGCTTCTGCACGCTGTGCTGCGTGGGCTTCGTCTTCAATTCGCCGGCCGACGGAATGAACGGCACCAACGTCAGATGGACAAAACACGCTTGATTGCGGCCCAAACGCAGGCTCATCTGACGGGCCGCTTCGAGGAACGGCAGCGATTCGATATCACCCACCGTGCCGCCGATCTCGACGATCGCGACATCGGGCTCGCCGCAGGTCGCCATGCGCGCACCGCGTTCGACGAACGCCTGGATCTCGTTCGTGATGTGCGGAATCACCTGCACGGTCTTGCCGAGATATTCGCCGCGACGTTCTTTACGCAGCACCGATTCGTAAATCTGGCCGGTCGTGAAATTGTTGGCACGACGCATCTTCGTACTGATGAAGCGCTCGTAGTGCCCCAAATCCAGATCCGTTTCGGCACCGTCCTCGGTGACGAAAACCTCTCCGTGCTGGAAAGGACTCATCGTGCCGGGGTCGACGTTGATGTAAGGGTCAAGCTTCAGAAGAGTGACTTTGAGGCCGCGCGATTCGAGAATCGCGGCGAGGGACGCGGCGGAAATACCTTTTCCTAGTGAGGAAACGACTCCGCCGGTGACGAACACATATTTGGTCATCGCAGGATTGCTCGCGGGAAAGCGGAATTATACCGTAGAAGTAGGACTTCTCGCCTGTCTACGGCAGCGTTTTTTCTCACTGCGACATCTTGCGCGGCGCACCAAAATCAGGCATGGGCAATCACCGCCCCATCCAATAACGACGATGCGTGCGGCGGTAAGCGTCCACGCGAAGGACGGCACCACGCGTTTCAAAGCGCACCGCACCATCTTGGTCGCTGCGATACATCTGAACGCCGCGTGCCGCATATCGGGGCACGACATATTTGTTTGGATGACCGTGGCGGTTCCGATAGCCCATCTGGAACACCACATGATCCGGCTTGACCGCATCGATGAATGACACCGTCGATGAGGTGCGACTGCCATGATGCGGTGCCATTAATATTTGTGCTTGCAGGATCGGAGGCGTGGTCGGCTCGGACCACACGTGCCGAGGCGCGCCTGACGGCAACGCCGACTGCAACGCTCCGACCGGTGACGGTGACGGTGATGGGGACCATGCTGGCGGCACAGCGGATCGGTGCGCGGGCAAGTCCGCCGACAACAATGCCCGCTCTTGCGGCGCTTCGATATCGCCGGTCAGCAGCACCGCATGTCGGCCGTTACTCACCCGGATCACGCAACTCATCCCATTTGGCGGCAGGCCGGCGTCCGGGTTTTCGGGCCAGAGGACATCGAACGCAATGCCGTCCCATTGCCACGATTGCCCGCGTTGACAGCGTTCGGCACGCGCGCCGCGTTCGCCCGCGATTCGCCATAGCGGTTGTGTCGGTGGCAACGATGCGACAAAACGTGCCACCGTCACCCCCTTCAACAACGACGCCGCCCCACCATAATGATCGTCATGATTGTGGCTGACCACCAGTGCATCGATCCGATCGATGCCGTGCGTGTACAGATAAGGCAGCACGATACGCTCGCCCGCATCCGACAGTCCGATCGGCGGCCCGGTGTCATAGATTAATCGGTGCCGATGGGTCTCGATCAATGCGGCATTACCTTGACCGATGTCGAGCATCGTCAGCCGGAATTCCCCCTCGCCGACCGACGGCGGCCGGTACAGACACAGCGGCAAAAAGAGAAGTGGCGCAAGCGGTTGCAACGGCAAACCGCGCGGACCGAGCCA
>CAWUJR010000246.1:0-6077 GCA_963922375.1 uncultured Robbsia sp. | reverse complement strand
TGATGCGATGCGCTGAGCGTTGCCGAGTCGAGGCCGGCACTCGCGAGCGGGCGTCTCGCGCTGCCTTGTTCCAGCGTTTTTCCGGCCAATGTCCAACCGATCGTGCCGTTGCGTAACGCCGCTACCGGATTCGGCAAACCGGCATTGACGAGCGATTGCGTGCCGATGATGCTGCGGGTGCGTCCCGCGCAATTGACGATCACACGCGTCGTCGGATCCGGTGCGAGCGCACGGGCGCGCAATGCTAATTCGGCACCCGGTACGCTGACGCTGCCTGGAATATTCATCGTTTGATACTCGTCGAAGCGACGCGCATCCAGAACGACGACATCGTCGTCCGATTGCAGCAACGCATCCACCTCGTCGGCGGACAGCGATGGCGTATGCCGATGCGCTTCCACGTATTCGCCAAACGCCTTGCTTGGCACATTCACGTCGCGAAACACTTCGCCGCCGGCGTTGCGCCAGCCGTCCAGACCGCCGTCGAGCAATGCGACATCGGTATAGCCGAGATCGGACAGACGTTGTGCCGAACGAATGGCAAGCCCTTCGCCTGCATCGAATACGACGATCGGCACACTCAAGCGCGGAAGCCGCCGAGCGGCATCGAGTTCAATTTTCGAGAAAGGGAAATTGGCAGCGAAAAGCGGATGCGCCTGCGCATGCGGATCTTCCTCACGCACGTCGAGTAATGCGATTTCGCGCCGCGCGAGCAAGGTGTCGCGGACGTCCTGATAGCTGCGTTGTCGGAAAGAACGGCTCATGATGGTCCGGTGATGAAATCAAATCTAATCAAATTGAGACGGAGTCGACGCTGCTGCACACGCGTCATGCGCGAATCGTCGACTGCGCGAGCTGCGGCGCAAGCGCTGGCGCGGCGGGATTCGAATATCCGGAAATAAACGCTTTTGGCGGCCCATCCGGCGGATAAACCCAGCGTTGCACGTCGCCGATATTCGCGCCATACACATGAATACTGATGGATACCCGGTCGTCGAAAACGTTGCTGACCCGGTGGACATCGCCAACGGTCGGCGAGACAGCCGCGACATCGCCCGGCGCCAACACCACCTCCGCACCTTCGTGCAGTGTGCCGTCTGCGGCTCTGACGAAATCGCGTGAGCGTTCAGCACCGCGTAACATGCCGATCAGCCCCCAAACGGTATGGTCATGAATCGGCGTTTGCTGGCCTGGGCCCCACACGAAACTGACGATGGAAAACCGCGCGTGCGGATCCGCATACAATAAAAACTGCTGGTAGCGTTCAGGCGACGACACCGCGTAAGCGTCCGGCAACCAGTCGTCGATGGCCACCAGCTCTCGCAGCGCATCGCCACCGCGCGTGAGGATCTCGCGCTCGTCGCCGGTGCTGTCGAGAAGCACGGTTATCTCGTTGACAAAACGCTGCAGTCGAATGATCGTCATGGTGTCTCGTTCAGGCGGTTTGCTCAGGCGGCCTGTCTCAGACCGGAAATCAGCTCGCGTGTCGCCGGAATCAATTCCTTGCCATAGTCGAGCGCGTCCTCCAGCGGATCGAAACCGCGAATCAGGAAGGTGGAGACGCCCAAGCGGTGGTACTCGGCCAAGGTCTCGGCCACCTGCGAAGGCGTGCCGACCAGCGCGGTCGAATTGGACCGCCCACCGATTTCCTTCGCAATGCCTGTCCACAGCCGGTCGTCCGCGCGAACACCGTCGCCTGCGGCAGCCAGCAATCGACGTGCGCCTTCGCTCTGTAACGCGGAGCCGGTGCCGAGACCCTGTGCGGCACGCAAGCGCCGGGTCTCCGCGAGAATGTGATCGGCACGTTCCCATGCCGCTTTTTCCGTTCCCGCCAGGATCGGACGGAATGAGACGGAAAAGCGCACATTGCGCCCATGCTTCGCCGCTTCTGCACGCACGCGGGCGATCTGCTCGGCGACTTGTGCTTTCGACTCTCCCCAGAGCGCGTACACATCGGCGTGCTTGCCGGCGATTGCCAATGCGGGTGCCGATGCCCCGCCGAAGTAGATGGGCAAATGCGGCTGCTGCGCCGGCTTTACTTCGGAATAGGCGTTCTCGACGTGGTAGAAACGGCCTTGATGGTCGAACGGTGACGATGCGGTCCACACGCGGCGCACGATATCCAGGTATTCGTCGGTGCGTGCATACCGTTCGTCATGCAACAGGAAATCGCCGTCGCGGCGCTGCTCGGCATCGCTGCCGCCGGAAATGATATGTACCGCGAGGCGACCGCCGCTCAGCTGGTCAAGCGTGGCAAGTTGCCGTGCCGCGAGCGTGGGCGCGACGAATCCCGGACGGTGCGCGAGCATGAAATGCACCCGTTTCGTGGCACTGACGGCGTAGGCCACGGTCAGCATCGCATCCGGACTGGTCGAGTGATAGGGCACCAGAACGCGATCGAACCCGGCTTCCTCGTGCGCTTGGGCGAAGCGGCGCAAATAGTCGATATCGATGGCCGGCCCCGCTGCCAGATGCGTCTCCGACACCTTCTGCGGCTGGATCATGCCGATGAATTCTACGCTCACGATGCTCTCCTGACGGTAATGCGTCCCGGGACGCAATTTGATGTCGTCAGGCTAGCATCGCGTGATGCGTCTTATAAATAATGATTCGAGATAAACATATCAGAAACGCATCATCGCGCGTTTGCCGAGAGGGAGCGCCCAAGCGGGGTGGGGCATCGGCACCATGCATCGAAAAAACAGAAATGCTTAGCTTGCATCGTCATTTGGCGCGTGGGGGACCGGCTTGGTAGAGTGCGGCAATTTCACCTCTCCACTGTCCAAGGTTTTGCGATGAAGCGCTTTTTGTCTCAGGTTGGCCGATTGATCGCCGTTGCGGCTTATGTGGCTGTCGTGACGACTGTCGTCATCCCAGCAGCCGCGCAAGCGCAAGAGGCGGCACAGACGCAGGCAAAGACACTGCATCTGCGTATCGGTTATCAAAAATCGTCGACGCTGATCGCGGTACTCAAGGCCCGCGGCACCTTGGATCAGGCGCTCGCGCCGTTGCACATGAAAATAGATTGGAGCGAGTTTGCAAGCGGGCTGCCATTGACGGAAGCGCTGAATGCCAGCGCGGTCGACCTTACCGCCGATGTTGCCGACACCGTCCCTATCTTTGCGCAGGCGGCCAACGCAAACTTCGTGTATTTCGCGCAGGAAGCGCCGTCACCAGCGGCGCAAGCGGTGCTGGTGCATAACGATGCGCCTATTCATCATCTCGCCGATCTCAAGGGGAAACGGATTGCGGTAACCAAGGCGGCCGGTTCGCATTATCTGCTGCTTGCCGCGTTGGCACGCGCAAAGCTGACGCCGACCGATGTCCAGATCAGCTATCTGACGCCCGCCGATGCACGTGCCGCATTCGAACGCAACAGCATAGATGCGTGGTTCACATGGGATCCGTATGTGGCATCGGTGGAGACTGCGCCGAACACGCGGATCCTGCAACGCGGCGATGGCATTGCATCGTATCAACGCTACTATCTTGCCGCGACCGGCTTTGCCAAAGCCCACCCGGACGTGCTCGCGATCGTCTTTCATCAACTCTCGCAGGCTGGCGAATGGACCAAAGCGCATCCGCAGGATGCGGCGCGGATTCTCGCTCCGGTCTGGGGGTTGGATGCCGCCACGGTGGAGCGCGCCAACGCGCGCCGTTCTTATGTAGTCCGTGCAATCTTGCCGTCTAATTTCACCGAGCAGCAACAAATTGCCGATGTCTTCTACGCGGCAAAGTTGCTGCCGAAACCGGTGCAAACGGCGCAAGCGCTGGTCTGGGATCTCAAAACGGGTCAACCGGTAGAGGAGGCGCACCTTGCTGAAACTCGATGACATTGATGCCTTTGTCGCCGTCGTGCGATGCGAGTCGCTTCGCGACGCGGCATTGACACTCGGCTTGACACAGCCCGCCGTCACGCGGCGCCTGCAAAATCTGGAGGAAGCGCTCGGCGTCGAACTGCTGAACCGACACGCGAAACCGTTACGACCTACGCCGCTCGGGAAGGTCGTGCATGAGCAGTGCCGCCTGATTCATCGCGAGATGGATCGCTTGCGTGAACTGGTGACGGAGGAGGCGCGCTGCGAAGGCCACCTGCATTTGGGCGTTGCGCAAACCGTCGCCGACGTTGCGCTGGTCACGGCGCTGTACGACCTGAAATCGCTGTATCCTCAGGTGCAGGCACGCGTGTCGACCGGGTGGGGCGGTCAACTTTTGCAGAAGTTGGACGATGGCATGCTGGACGCTGCCATTGTGCTGATGCCATCAACCAGTCAGTTTCCCGATGCACAGCGCGCGATGTCGCTCGGTCGGCTCGAACTGGCAGTGGTCGCGAAGAAGGGCTTGCTGCGTAAGCCGGTCGCGTCGCTTGCAGATTGCAATCGGCACGGATGGGTATTGAACCCTGACGGTTGTGGCTTTCGTGCGGGATTGCAGCGCGCATTATCGGACCAGGGCTTGCAGCTGCGCGTGAATCTGGAAACTTTCGGCACGGCATTGCAGCGCAAGTTGATCGCCGATGGTGCCGGTTTCGGGCTCATCCCTCGCGCGCTGTTGCAGGTAGGCGAGGGTGAAGAGGGTGAGGACGCGGCGCTGGACATCGTGACACTTCACGATTTCAAGCCGGCGATCGACGTGTGGATCGTTCAACCAAAAACGCCGGGCAGATTGCGCCCCGCAATCGATGTAATCGCGCAGAGCGTGCAAGTGCAATTCGATGCAGCCAGACTGGCCGATGCAGCTTGAGCGCCTCGCCTCTTCGAGAAGCGTATGTTCACACCCTGCGCGGCTGGCTCATATCGATAGCAGAAATGATGCGTTCAATTCATGTTGCGTGATCGGTAATATGCAAATCAGCACGCATATTGCAGGTGTTCAGCACGTATTCATGGAGTGAAGATGCAAGACAAAGATTGCGACAACGATCTCGACAAAGACTCGCACGGCAAGCACGATCTTGCGTCAGGACGACACACGCTTGCCTCCCCGGCTCGTCGTTCGATGTTGCGCGGGCTCGGCGTGGGCATGGGCGCCGGCGCAGGCATCGCAATGAGCGGAGCGGCAGCGCTTTTACCTGCGCTCGTGCCTGGCTATGCGCGTGCTGCCGACAACGTCGATCTTTCGAAAGTGACATTGCGCGTCGGCGATCAGACCGGTGCGACGCGCGGTTTGTTCCACGCTGCGGGACTCTTGGACAAGCTTCCCTACCAGATCGAATGGTCGGTCTTTCCCGCCGCAGTCGATCTTCACGAAGCATTGAAAGCGAATGCCACCGACATCGGCGCATCGAACGACTCGCCGGCCGTGACGGCATTTGCCGGTGGTTCGCCGGTCAAGGTCGTATCCGCGTGGCGCGAACCCGATTCGACGGATACGACGTTACTTACGCAACAGGGGAGCAAGATCAAAACGCTGCAAGATCTGCGCGGTAAAACCATCTCTCCAACGACGCGCGGCAGCGTTGCGCACTTTCTGGTGGTCGGCTTACTGAAGCAGGCAGGCATTCCACTCGACCAGGTCAAGTTCGCCTTTCTGACGCCGACGGACGCAAGTGCCGCTTTCAGTAGCGGTAGCATCGATGCATGGTCCACCTGGGGTATCTTCCGGGCACGCGCGCAAGGATCTCTGCATGCGCGGGTGGTCGACAGTGGTGCGCATGTCAATACCGGGTTGTCGGTGCTCAGCGCGCATCCGCAGGCACTGCAGGACAGCGCAAAGCGTGCGGCCATCGCGCACTTTTCCGCGTTGCAAGACCGTGCGTATGCATGGGGCCGTGCAAATCGTGACGCTTATATCGACTGGTACGCGTCGTTCAGTCGGCAGGACAAGGCCGTCGTCTCGGCGATCTACGCCGATAACGTCGGATATAAACGTATTCCGGTCGATGGCGCATTGGTGTCGCGACTGCACGATACCTATCAAACATGGGTCGACGTCGGCTTCCTGAAGCCGGGGCTGGACGTGAGTTCACATGTTTATCAGGTCGCTGCCGCATGATGACACTTCGCGTGCGGGTGATGTCTGATGCGGACAGCCGAACCGACGACTTCCACGACTGCCAAGATGCATAAGGAACAACG
>CAWUJR010000245.1:0-6114 GCA_963922375.1 uncultured Robbsia sp. | reverse complement strand
CACCACCGTCGCCACCGCACGCCGACCTCGCCATCACGGCCGCCATGGCGTTCCCACTGGGTGGCAAGCCACCACGGCACTCCCGCAGTGCTACTCCCCGTACGGCCTCCTCGAATAACGCCGCCTTCGCCTCGTCCTCCCACAAGACCTGTCTGACTCGTCGTCGTTCGCGCGCACATCGTTCTCGATCCGGCTACTATATGGAATCGGTTCCACAGGAAGATTCTCGATGATTCGATGCAAGCTCCGACGTTCGTTTCCGGTCCTTCGTGTCACACGGTGGCAATGGGCGTGTGCTGCGCTCATCGGGCTTTGTACCAGTTTGTACGCGATGCGGGGGCAAGCAGCCGGGGAGCCGATCGACACGACGGACAACGGCGGTGCCACGGCAGGATCGGTCGAAGTGGTCGCGCGATTCGATGCGCCCGATCCGTCGGGCATTGCGGTGACGCCGGATGGCCGAATATTCGTCGGCTTTCCCCGGCATGCGGACGATCATAGTGGCCCGACATTGGGCGAATTGAAAGCTGGAAAGATCATTCCATACCCGGATGCGCAGATGAGCCTGCCGTCGGATTTGCCTGCCGCGGACCGGCTGATTTCGGTTCACGGCATGACGACCGACGCGCAAGGTCGCCTGTGGATGATCGACGACGGCAAGCGGGTGGGGCATGCCATTCCCCCGGGTGCGGCCAAGATCGTCGGCATCGACCCGAAAACGAATCAAGTGATTGCAAAAGTGCTGTTGGTGCCCCCGGCCATGCTGCCAGACAGTCATATGAACGATCTGCGGATCGACTTGACGCATGGCGCGGCGGGCACCGCGTATGTGACCGACTCATCGTTTGGCACGTCGCCTGCTATGGTGGTGGTTGATATTGCAACCGGTCGCCAGCGGCGTGTTCTTGCGCATCACGTATCGACGCAGGCGGTACCCGGTTTCATGGCGATCATCGAAGGCGAGCCACTGCGTTACGACGCCAAGCATCCGCGTTTCCCGATCGGCGGTGCCGATGGGATTACGTTGAACACCGATAGCAGTCGATTGTATTTCGCACCGCTGTCCAGCCGACGCTTATACAGTATCCCAACCGTCGTACTGTCGGATTTCGATGCAAATGAAGCAGCGTTGGAAAGCGCAGTGCGCGACGAAGGCGAGAAGGGGTTTGCCGACGGCCTGACGACCGATGCGCAGAATCGTATCTATACGACCGATGCCGAACACGACGAAGTGCTGCGCAGGAATGTCGATGGTAGCTTCGATGTGGCCGCGCGCGATCCGCGCTTTCTGTCGCCGGACGGCATTTGCGCGACGCGCGATCATATCTATCTGACGTTGGGCCAGTGGGATCGGCTCGCGTCTTTCAACAGTGGGCACGACACACGTCGCGCGCCGTTCCTGTTGGTGCGGTTCCCGATCGATGCCGTGCCGCGCATCGATGTGCATCAGGCATCGTCGATGACCGATGCATCCGGGAAGCCAATCGCACCGGCACCAAACGGATCGCACACAGGCGATGCCGCAGCCGCTCAACCGTGATGGAGGCGTGACAATGACAGCGTTGAATGTTCCTGAAGTAGCCCTGAACGACGGACTGACTTTGCCGGCGGTGGGGTTTGGTACCTACAAAATGAATGGTGCGCAAGGCGTGGATGGCCTCGTCAGTGCGATCGATGTCGGCTACCGCTTGCTCGACTCGGCGTTCAATTACGAGAATGAAGGGGCGGTCGGGCAGGCGGTCAAACGCACGAGCGTGCCGCGCGAGCAGCTGCGCATTGCTTCGAAACTTCCGGGGCGGCATCACGCATACGATCAAGCCCTCGTGACGGTTCAGGAGTCGCTCTACCGGGCGGGACTCGATTACTACGACCTATATCTGCTGCATTGGCCGAACCCGAGCAAGGGCCTGTACGTAGAGGCCTGGAGTGCATTGATCGAGGCGCAGAAGCGAGGCTGGGTGCGATCGATCGGCGTTTGTAATTTCCTGCCCGAACATATAGAAAAAGTGGTCGCCGAAACCGGCGTGACGCCAAGTGTCAACCAAATCGAACTGCATCCTTATTTCCCGCAGGAAGCACAGCGGACCTGGGATCGCGAGCACGGCATTGTCACGCAGGCGTGGAGCCCGATCGGTCGCGCGAGCAAGCTGTTGTCGGATGCCGACATCGACGCCCTGGCAAAACGTCATGGTAAATCGATTCCGCAAATCATCCTACGCTGGCATTACCAGATCGGCACCATTGCGCTGCCGAAAGCGGCATCCAAAGCGCGCCAGATCGAAAATCTATCGATTTTCGACTTCGAGCTGTCAGAGCACGATATGGCGACGATCGCGAAGCTCGCACGCGCCGATGGACGCCTCGCCAATCAGGATCCTGCGCATTACGAAGAGTTCTGAGCGCGTCGCCCACCGTTCATGCATCGAGAGGAAACAGGATGAAACGACACAGGCGTTGGCTGGCGGTGAGCAGATATGTCGGTGTGCGGGCGTGCGTGCCGTTGTTGTCGGTCGCGATGGCGAGCGGCGCGTATGCTGCCGCGACATCCGGTACGGCCACGCCTCAGTCGAAAAGTCAGGCAGATAGTCAGGCACCGGCGCACGCAATGACGCAGACGCGTGCGGCCGACGTTAGCAATATGACGACGGCGGACGCACCGGGCGTGCAGCGATGCGGACCGATGCGGACGGTCGTGTCGTTGCAAAGCGCAGAGACGTCTGGTGTGGTCGTGACCCCATCGGGCCGCCTGTTTCTGACGCTTCCCCGGGTCGGCAAGGATCACGCATTGCCGTCGATCGTTGAAATGGTGAACGGTAAGCCGGTCGCGTTTCCCGATGCGGCTACCACGATGCCGTCGACAAAACCGCTTGCCGACTGGATCGTATCGCCATTGGGGATGACCTTATCCGGCAATACACTCTGGGTCCTCGATGAAGGCAAGCGCGCCGGAATCGACGGCATCCCGGATGGCGCGGCCAAGATCGTCGGTATCGATATTGGCTCGCGTAAGGTGATCGATACGATCGTGTTTCATGCGCCTTTTTTTCGCGACACGATTCAGTTGAACGATCTGCGGTTCGATCCGACGCATGGAGAGAAGGGCACGATCTATATCTCGAATAACGGGTATGCAAAGCCGGATAGTTCGTTGATCGTTGTCGATGTCGCGTCAGGCAAGATGCGGGAGGTGTTCCACGATGCGCCGGAAACATCGGCGGCACCGGGTTTCATGACCTACGTCGAGGGCCAACCGCATGCGTATAGCGATGCGCATCCGACCATGCCGCAAGGTGGCGTCAATGGCATCGAGCTGTCGCCAGACAACAAGACGCTCTATTGGACGATTCCAACCAATCCTGACTTCTATAGCATTTCGACGGCCGCATTGAGCGACTTCTCCCGCAGCGAATCCGACTTGCGACAGGCCATCCACTTCGAAGGACAGACTGCGTCGAATGGCGGCATCACCGTCGATCCGCAAGGCAATCTGTATTTTGGCGATGCGTCCCGTTACGCGCTCATCAAGCGCGATCCGCAAGGCCGCTTCTCGCTGGTTGCGCGCGATCCCTGTCTGATCTGGCCTGATGGCCTCTTTTACCGCGACGGCTATCTGTACGTCAGCATCGGGCAATGGCAACGCGCGCCGAGCCTGCATGGCGGTCACGACCTGCGCACGCCCCCGTATCGGGTGCTGCGCGTCAAGGTCGGACCCTGACCGCCTTTACCAGACGGACGCATTGCCTGCTGCGTTACCGCCGGCGGTCGCCTGAATCACCTTCATGCCCCGTTCGTAGTCGTCGGTGATCTGCGCGGCGTCGCTGTCGCTGTTGATCACGCGAGGCGTGATCAACACGATCAGTTCCGTGCGCGCTCGGCTGCGGCTGCGCGTACCGAAGAGTCGACCTAAATACGGAATGCGATTCAAATAGGGCAAGCCGCTATCGGTGAGCGTATCACTTTGCTGAATCATGCCGCCGAGCAATACCGTTTGTCCATTCTTGGCCGCCACCTGCGTGGAGACGGCCCGCATCGAGATCGTCGGATTGCTGGTGGTGCTCGTGCTGCCCACCACATCGCTCACTTGCTGCTGGATACTCATGCTGACCAGACCGCCCGGATTGATCCGTGGCGTCACGTCGAGGATCACGCCGGTCTGCACATATTCGACGTTGGTCTCGGTCGTCAACGTGGAGCTGTTCGTGTTCACCGAACTCTCCGTGATAGGGACGTTGTCGCCGACCTGAATGGTCGCTTCGTGATTGTTCGACACGACCAGCGATGGCGCGGACAGCACACGCGTGGAGCCATCCGTCTCAAGCGCGTGCAGGGCGACTTGCAGATTATTGCTGACGAACGAGTAATACATCGCGTCGCTACCGGCGCTATAGGCGGTGCCGGCAACGCCCAGCGCGCCGTTTTCGCCGTGTCCGGCCGTTTGCGTGGTGACACCGCTCGTCGTCGTGCTGTTGCCGGCGATCTTGCCCAAATACCACTGCACGCCATAGCTCAAGTCGCCGGTCAGCGCGACCTCCAGAATGCGGGTTTCGATCTGCACCTGCAGCGGTGGACGATCGAGGCGCCGCACCGCATCGCGGATTTCCTGCCACTGCGCAGGGCGGCATCGGACCAGTAACTGGTTGCTGTCCGTTTCTGCGGTGATTCGAACATTGCTGTCAGCATCGGTCGACGATTGTCCGGTCGTGCCGCTTGCGCCGCTTGCCCCATTGCCGGACGAATCGTCGCCGCTGTCGCTCTGCGAGGCGTTATTCGCGTTGCCGGCGCCCAACCCGGTACTGCCGCCACTGAGTGTGCTGCTGAGCGAGGAGCCGGTGGATCCGGTGGATCCTGTGGAGGCGCCCAGGCCGCTAGACGATGCGAGCGCGCTACTGCTACCGCTACTGCTGCTGCCACTGAGCAAATTATTCGAGGAAAGCCCGCCATTGCCGCCGATGCCGCCGCTGCTCAACGTGGTGGTCCGCAAGCCGGGTGCAACGCTGCCCTTGTTGTCGTCAGGCGACGCGTTCAAATAGATTTGCCGCAAGTAGCGCGCCAAATCCGCCGCCTTCATATTCGCCACATCATATACGTACAGCTGCGGTTGATTGCCACCGCCCTGGTCGATGCGCGAGATCCATTCATGCACTTCGTCCAGGTATCGCGGCTGCGACGAGAGCACGACGATCGCATTCGTGCGTTGGATCGGAATGAAACGTAGCATTCCGGCCAATGGCGTCTGCCCTTTGGTACCGAATAACGCCTGCAAATGCGGCATCAATTCCGCGACGCTTGCATGCTGCAGGCTATAAACACCAATCGACATGCCGTGCAACCAGTCGACATCGAAGATCGATATCGTGTGCTGATAATTGCGCAGTTCATCGGCAGTGCCGGCCATGGCCAGCAGATTGCGCGCCGGATCGACCATCAAGAACGCATCGTCGCGCGCGAACGGCTTCAGCAACTTCTGCATTTCGGTGGCGGACAGATAGTGCAGCGGGAAGAGACGCGCGGTAAGCCCCGCCGCCGGTTGTTGCAGATTCAGCGCCGGCACCAGATTGCCCTTGATGGCGTCTTTTGCGGGCAAGACGACGTATCGTCCATCCTGACGAATCAGTGCGTTGCCTGTCCATGACAGCAAAGTCTGCAAAATCGACAGCGCCTGATTCCGATCCACCGGGCGCGATGTCGAGAACGTGACGTTGCCCGCCACCCCTTGGGATATCGAGTAATTCGCATGCAACATGTCGCCAAGCACACTGGAGACGACCGTCTGAATGGGCGTCCCGTCGAAGTTGAAATCGGCAAGCGGCCCGCGACTGCGTCGATCATTCGCTGACGACTGGCCAGCGCGCGCAGCGCGGGTGTCGATCATCTGACCACTTCCGCGGACGGTCTGCGCATCCTCGCTCAATGGCTCAACGTGACGCGCATCGGCCTGCGAAGATGCCGGGTTGTCGCCGGCGTTCGCATCGCTCGATTCGTCGGCGCTGTATGTCCCGGATGTCCCATTTGGCCCGTTATGTTCGTCTGCGGACGATTGTTGCGGAGCCGCCAGCGGGCTGGCCGAGGGATGGAGTGGGGCGCGATCGGCCCCGGTGCCGGCGAGCGCTTCGC
>CAWUJR010000244.1:0-6126 GCA_963922375.1 uncultured Robbsia sp. | reverse complement strand
AACACCTCTCCGCCATCGCTGCGGTAACTGGCGGTCAGGGAAAGCGGGGGGAACCGCGAGTTGGATTCGACGTCCAGCAACACGATCGAGCCGGCGGCCCGCTCTGCCGCGATCATCGCCAGCGGCAGGACTGCCACGCCCAAGCCGTCGGCAACCATTCGGATAGCAATCGACGGCGACGCCACGTGATGCGTGCGCACAGCCGTATGCGTGACATTCAGAAACAGCCTGTCGAGCATCATTTGCTGCTCCGAATGCCGGCCAAAGCCGATCACCGGATGCGCGGCAATCCGCGACAGGTCCACCGGACCGTCCCGTCCGAGGCCCAGCGCCGGATGCGCCGCCCACGCCATGTCGACATCGCCGAGCGAACAACTTTCGCATTCGGGCAGGATGACATCGGCCAGATGCAGAATCAGATCGACCTCGTCCTCTTTCAACATCGTGACCAGGTCGGGCGTTGCGCCGGGCATGACTTCCAGCGTGACATCCGGATAGTCCCGCCCGATCTTCGACATCAGCCGCGGCAGCCAGGTGTGCGCAACCCAGTCCACGACGCCAATGCGCAATACGCCAGCACTCGTGGTGCGCCCGCGCAGCGCTTGCAGCAATTCGTCGCTGAGTCGTACGATCCGCTCAGCGAGCGCCAGTAATTTGATGCCATCCGGTGTCAGCGAGGCGGAACGCGAGTTGCGGAAAAAGAGCCGGGTATCCAGATGGGCTTCCAGTGCAGCAATGCGGCTGGACACGGACGCCTGCGTGGTTTGCAGACGTTCTGCCGTCAGCCGAAAATTCTGCACTTTCGCCAATAACACGAAGGTTTCGAGAAAACGTGTGTTCACGTTGTCGCACCCGCGCTCGCGCGATAAGACGCACTGATCAAATCGTCAACCGTCCGGCTGGGTTGGTGATCGAACGGCGCCGCGGCCACCGCCCCCAGCTCGCGCGCGGTCTGGTGAGCAAGCGCGGCAAAATCCGTCACGGTCACGTCGCTGCTGGTGCGATAGCTCGCCATGGCGCGCAGCGGCGCAATGGCATCGGCGACATTCAACAAGTCGAGCAACCCGTCCTGCACGTCATGCTCGATCAGCAACATCGGCAAGATGCCGATGCCAAAGCCTTCCTGGATCAACCTACTGACGCTCAACATCGAATGCACGCAGTGAATGACCGGCATATGATCGAGCCGCGCCGCCAGAACCGATTCAAGGGTTTTGTGCAGGCCGGTGAATTGGGCACCGCCGACCCACTGGTACGAGGCGAGTTCCCGTACGCTCAGTTGCCGCCCGGACAGTTGCAACCGAGGACTGGCTACCCAGGCAAGCGGCAGCGGACCAAGATCCAGATTGGTGTAGTCACCGGTCAGCGGTTGCTCCGGATGGAGAACCAGATCGAGCGCATCGGCCTCCAGCATCTGTGCCAACTGAAGGGCACCATCGCAGACCACGCGAATATCCAGGCGAGCGTCATGCGCGTGCGCCAAATTCACCAATACCGGGAACCATCCATGCAGAAAAACGTCCGTCACGCCAACGCGCAGCACTTTTGCCACGCTGGAGCGTCCGCTCGCTGTCTGTTGCATTTGTTGCTCGAGCGCGACGATACGCTCGGCGTAGCCAAGCAAAGTCCGGCCCGCGGCGGTCAGGACGAGTGTCTGAGACTGTCGGTCGAAGAGGGGACTGCCCGCCATGCTTTCCAGATTGGCGATACGGCTCGAAATGGCTGCCCGTGTGGCATGGAGCTTCTCTGCGGTGAGCTTGATGCTTTGCAGCTTCGCCAGCCACACAAAGGTTTCAAGGAAACGGATGTTCACGGCTCACCAGAAACGCCGTTACCCAGAAGGTCAGGGCAATTGTGGCCCATAGGTTAGTGAACAGGATCAGATTCTCGCGGCGCACACGGCGATGCTTGATGGTGAAACCGCCTGCGAAACTCCCGATGAAGCCGCCAGTCGAACCGCTGCCGCTAGACGCACGCCGGGAATACCACTCCAGCGCGATGCGCGCAACGAGAGGCATGATGGCAGCATAACGAAACGCATGTTCCCACATGAAATCTCTCTCATAGACAGTAGATGCCCGTGCCGAGCAGGACGATGGCAGCGAATAGCGCTGCCCTCCGAAGACCCATCAGCAGGCGCAATGTCCGGGGTGCCCAATCGCCGAACGATCGAAGCAACGGCGTTCCACGCTCCGCCAGACTAAATGGCCTACCTTGTAAATGCCCGTTTATTGCCACGCCTAGCGAACAGGTCACATAGGCGGCGATAACGAGCATTGCAGCAATTTGTAAACAACTCATCAACAGGCTTTCCCTCATGCATGCGCTTCCATTACACGACCGTTGAAATGAGCTTCAGCTTTCAACTCATAGTCGCAAATATCAAAGCGTAAGACGGTACGGAAAGCCTCATTACCGCAAGATCTCAACGATCGCGCAGACCAGTCAGATCATGATAAAAAGCAGTACGACGGATCGCATCACCGACAGCCGACCAGACGGTTCGCTGCCCAATCAGTAGCGAACGCCTTCATCAACCGCGCTTATCGACCGAACGAACGATAAAATTATTGAAGCGGAATACATGAAGTCGAGCGGACCGAGCATGCTTCGCCATAGCAAGTGCCAGCGCCACCCTGGTGATTACGCAAGTACGCGGACGTATTCTATGGCGCGCGAACCATCCAGGGTTCCGCTTTTTCTAATCAAACGGCTGCTCGGCAAAGAAATCTTATCACCGGGGATGAGTAACAGTCGGTATAGAAATTGTAACGATAGGTACGATCGCGCATACGTTGCTGTCCGACCTGCATTTCGGCGTCGCATTCGCTCGATTTCGCGTCACGGGGCGGGGTGGCGTCATTTTTCCCGACACCACAGTGCCTCACGTCATTTTTTACCGCCAAGCTGTTCGACTGCGCTTTGAAGCACGCCGGGACGTTCCCACTCGCGGCGCTCGGTAAGCGGCTCCTGTACTGTGAGTTCTTTTTTATCGCGACGATATTTGAACAGCACGTCCGTCATTTTGCGGCAGTGCTCCATCGGCGTAAATAACGATCGCGCCCGGATGCACCCTTCGCTGGCAAGCCGTTGAGACAGCACTGTATCGTCATGCAGCAACGTAAGCGCATGGTGCAAATCGTCCGCATGACCCGGCTCCACCAACAACCCCGACTTCATCTGTTCGACAATCTCGCCGACCCCGCCAGCGTTGCTGACTACCACCGGACGACCGGCCAGCATGCCTTCCACGATCACGCGGCCGAACGGCTCCGGCGCAACCGAGGTGTGCGCGACGACATCCATCGCACACATCAGCGCCGGAATGTCGGATTGGAAGCCGAGAAAATGCACGCGATCGGCAATGCCCAACGTGTCGACCTGTTGCCGCAATTCGCGTTCGTACGCGTGCGCGCCAAACAAAGGGCCGCCTACCAGCACCGCATGCATGCGTGCATCGCTGGCAATGGCTTGCAACAACACATGCTGACCTTTCCAATGCGCAAGCCGGCTAAAGCAACCGACAAGAAACGCTTCCGATGGCAGACCGAAGCGCGCGCGCAATGCCGCGCGATCGTCCGCCTCCACGCGATCGAACGGATCGCTCGCGATGCCGTTGTAGACCACCTTGAAGGACCCCACACGCAAGCCGGTCAATGCGGCCAGACTGTCGCGCGACGCCTGGGAATTACACACCACTTCGGTCAGAAAATGGCGGACCATCCATCGCACGATCGTCAACTGCGCGCGGCCGAAGTGGGCCGGCGTCATGATGTCGTGCAGATACCAGACGACCGGCCGGCCGCTCAGCAACCCGGCGAGCGCGCCAATGACCATGGACTTCTGCGTGTTCGCATAGATGACGTCGAACGATTTCGCTTTCTCGGCGACCCGCCTGACCAGACCGACCACACCGAACAAGGTTCTGAAAATCGATTTGATCCCAGAATCCTTGCGGATCTCGTTGACATCGCTGGACGCAAGCACCTGCACCGGCCGCCCCAGCGCCGCCAGCTTTTCCCGAAAAGGACCGTCGGAAAACAGCACCGCGCTCCAATCGAATCCGGCACGTTCGCACAGCTCCAGCATCGCGAATTCCGCCCCGCCCATCTGCCCTGTCTGGTCCAACATCAGCACGCGCATGTCGCCCCCCCGAATCGTATCTTTCAAAACAAAAAGCACAACTAATCACCTGAAATCGACCCTATCGATTTCTTTCAACGCGTCAGCCTGTGCGAGGTTGCGCTTTATTTCTATTCACTTCGTCGCTTTCTTGCAAACGCCTCGCTTCCCGACGGTCTATTCGCGAACGTTCAATCAGCGATAACGCTTTTTCCATCACGACAGTATCGAAGGATGCTGCCGCCAGCACCGTTCGATCGCCAACAGAAGCCCTTTATTCCCGCGCCTTTCCGTCGAGGCCACGTCGCTCATCCATCACCGGCAAGCGGCGTGAGCGAATGCTACGTCGCATTCCGCGTTTTCGTCAGACGATGCATCATCGTACGGAACGCCTCGCCGAAATAGGGCTCCGTGCGCAACGACCATGCGCATGCGCACAGCACCATCGGCAATCCGCACAGTACCGCCTGCCAGATCGACGAGACAAACAGGAGATTTACCAGATAGCTCGCCCCCAGCAAGATAATCGCCGGGTACGCGAGCCTCATCAGTTCCCTGCTGCGCGACGTCGCCTTGAACAGCAACACGGCATCGATGATCACGCGCGCGGTCCATACCCACGCCGCGCCCAGCAGACCGAAGTGATGAATGCTCCACCACAGCACCAGCAAAAACGGGGCAATCTGCCACAGCTGCAAGCGGGCGACCACGCCCGGGCGCGACTGGGCCTGAAGATAGGTACCCGGCACGGTTGCGAGACTGTTGAACCAGATGCCAATCAACAGTACGCAGCCGATCGGCGCGGCGGTGGCAGCGAACCCAGGGCCGATCCAGAGTGTAATGAAAGGCCCCATCGCGAAAATGCCCAGCACGATGACCGGCGTCAAAGTGGCGGCGAGCAAGGTGGCGGCCTGCACAAAAAACAGCAACGACGTGCTCGAGTCCTGCGCAGACATCCGCGGAAAGATCGTCCTAGCCAGCACCGACGGCAGGATGCGGACCCGGATCGACAGGTTATAGGGCACGTTGTACTGCGCGACTGCTGCCGGGCCGAGTGCGCTACTGATAATGAACCGGTCGGCCGCTTCCATGATGGGAACAATGAAATTCGACACGCTCACCCAGGCACCGTAACCGAACAACGGCCGAATGTGCTCGCGGCGAGGACCGCTACTGAAGCGAATCGGGAAACTCGTCACGACGGCAATGGCCAGGAACACGACAGACGCGATGCCGCCCATGATGGCGGCCGGAATCAGGATGCGAACATCGGGGCCGATCACGTAGGACGCGATCAGTGGGATCGTTTGAAACAAGAACATATTGCCGAGCTGAACCGCATTCAGCACCCCGAACTTCTCTCTTCCTTCGAGCGAACCGACCAGCGCACCGCTCACCGTCGTGATCGGCACCGATGCGCCGACCCACGGCATGACCGACGCGACTTGCTGGCGCATCACATCGGTGGTCTGCACGAAATGATCGATTACCAGCGAGCCAAAGAAATACAGCACGACGCCGCCGACCAGACCGAGTCCGGCATTCAATAACAACGCGGTCCACAGCACGGATTCGCGTTCCGCGTTGGTCGCGTCCTGCAGCTTGGCGATCTGATTCGATGTCGCGCGTGCGAGGCCCATGTCGAAGAACCCGAAATACCCTTGCAACATCCAGACGATCGTCAAGATGCCGTACCCTGCCGCGCCGACATGCGACAGGTAAAGCGGTATCGTCACCAGCGAGACGAATATCGGCAACGTGCTACCCAGAAAATTGTAGACGCCGTTGCGCTTCAGATTACTTGGTTGATTCATCACCGCTCCGAACACCATGACGTCCGCCGCCGGCACGGCAAGGGGATCGTCGAAATACGTTGCTTCATTGGACAGGCACGCCCGCCCGCTGGCAGACATCGCCATAGGCAGCGCCCGCGTCCGTCGCGCGGCGCGCTCTGTCGCTTACTCCACATGCGAGGCGTCGAGCCCTGCATGTGCGGCGCTGACC
>CAWUJR010000243.1:0-6174 GCA_963922375.1 uncultured Robbsia sp. | reverse complement strand
TCGCCTTGCGGCTATGGCCCGGCGCTTGCGCATGCGACGCCCACAGGGCACCGCCCAGCCGCGGCTGGGCTTGGGAGGGGGATTCGCTCATATCTTCCCGCCCGGTCATGACGCCGGATTGGTCACCAGCGCGACCGAGCTGATGCCCGCCGCGCGCACCACATCCATGACACCGATGATCTTCTTATAGTCCACGCCTTCGTCGCCGGCGATGGCCACATCCACTTCCTTCGCGGTCGTTTCCAGTTGCTTCAGATTCGCCGTGACCGTGGGGGCGTCAACCGGCTTGCCATTCATATATAGATCGCCGGTCTTGGTCACGCCGATCGATACCTTGACGGATTCCTGCAACTGCTGCGCGGTGCTGGACTGGGGCAGATCGAGCTTGATGCCAGCGCCCTGAATCATCTTCAGCGTCGCGAGCATGAAGAAGACCAGAAGGAACATCATGATGTCGATCATCGGGATGATCTCGATCCGTGCCTTCTCTTCTGCACCCAGATAATGACTGCGGTGGTTTCTCATCTACGGCCTCTCTATCTCAACGGTTCGGACTACGTAGGCTTAGTCGGCGAATCGCGACACGAGCATCGACTTTATCAGGTCGAACTGATTGACCGTCATGCGAATACGCTTGTTGAAGAAATTCAAGAAAATGACGCAAACGATCGCGATCATCAGGCCGCAGGCGGTGGCGGTCAGTGCGTGGCCGATACCACCGGTCACACCATTCGGGTTCGACGTACCGCTCGCACCCAGCACATTGAACGACTGCACCATCCCGAAAATCGTACCGAGCAGGCCGAGCAGCGGGCCCAGCGTAACGGCGGTATCCAGCACCCACAGATTGCGATCCAGACGCGGCATCTGGAACATGATCGTTTCTTCGATCTCACGTTCCACCACGTCTTCCGCCTTGCCGTTCATCTTGACGGCGGAGCGGACCAATTCGGCCTGTACCGTGTTCGAGTAATGCTCGATCAGTTTCTGCGCGTCCTGCGTGTTGTTGTCCGACAGATGCTTCAGGTCATGCTCCAGCGTCTTGCCGGTAAAGACGGCCCGCGAGAAAAACATCAACCGCTCGATGATGACGGCGACGCCCAACAGGAAGATGACAGCCAACAGTGGAATCAAGCCCATTGATTGGACGGAATAGTGGATCAAGGTTTGCAGCACTGCGGACTCCAATTAGGACAGGTACAGGTTCGATGCCAATAACGGATCGCTAATCAACAAACGACACAGGGGGTAGCGCGCGTTCGTCGGGCGGCACCTATAAAGCATCGACCATGCCAGGAATATGCTCGCCTACCTGTTGCAGGTTGCCGCCAGCGATTAAATCCTTGATGGGACGGAGGGTTCACCGGGAGCAATCGACCGATTAAAACGACTTATTGCAAGATTGATGCGAATAATTAGCACTGGTAATGCTAAAAATTTGCAGCTAAGATATCCCATAGGTTGGGAATCGGTCCTGGCGCGCAAATTCGGTCGTCCATTATGGTGCGTGACCCTATTGAGCAGTCGAGTAAGCACCGTTAGAGGGCAAGTGAAAGCTTTCTAGCGGTTTTTTTTTGCCCATTCTCCTTATTAAACAGCCGTTTAATTTCAAAACACCTTTCAACCGTAACATACGGTAACATTACGATTTCGTTTCACTGAAAGTATTTTGTTAGTATCCGGCTCGTGAATGCCGGGGCTCGACACCGCAACGGGTCGTGATATTCGTGCCACAAAATGGTGCGTTAGGCTTTCTTACACGTTTGCCCTCCCCTCGTCTCTTTCGTTGTTTTCTCCGCAATTTGTTGTTTTCTTAACACAATGCTGTATTACCAAAAATTGCGTTGTGGTAAGACCGATGTTTCACAAATCTCACGGAACCGCCCTCAAATATTTTTTTTCACCGTCTTATATTTCCAATCATTTCATTCAGTTATCCCGTAAAAAAACGTAAAAAACGATAAGGGATGCAGATTGGGCGACCTCAAGATGGCATACCTCATGCTCTAGGGTCCACCGCTTCAACGATTTGCACGAACTCGACACGATCGAGCGTGCTTCTCCCAGCGACGCAACGAACCGCCTGACGATGACGCGCTCTCTGCCATGGCACGAAATCGAAAGGGACGACGTTGTTTGACCGAAGTCCGACAAGCGGCGAAGCGGTCCGGCTGGGGCGACAAAAATTTGCGAGATCAGACCAGAAGGGGTCGCACGTGAGACAGAAGAAATTGGTAATGGCAATCAAGCGGATCATCTACGCAGAGCTGCTCTTTGGTGCTGCGATGACATCCGTTGCCTATGCGCAAACCACCGCTCCGGTTACGGGGACCGCTGCGGATAGCACCGCTGCTGCTGCCACTGCGGCCTCGGGTACCTCAGGCACCACTGCCAGCACCACGTCTGCGCCAGTCAGCAAGTTGCAAACCGTTCAGGTGACTGGGTCGCTGATCCGCACGACGGATAAAGTCGGCAATACTGAAGTTCAAACCGTGACCGCGCGTCAGATTCAGGACTCGGGTTATAAGACCGTGTCGGAGTTCCTGCGCAGCATGTCCGCGAACTCCGCCAGTAGCTGGAGTGAAGCCACATCAAACTCGACCGCGCCGGGCGGGGCAGGCATCGCACTGCGGGGCTTGAGTGAGAAGTACACGCTGGTACTGGTGGATGGTCAACGCGTCGCCAACTACGCAAAAGCCGTGAACTTCACGGACACGTTCTTCGACGTCAACACGATCCCGTTGAACATGATCGAACGCATCGAAGTCGTGAAGACCGGTGCGGTATCGCAGTACGGCTCCGATGCTATCGCGGGCGTGGTGAACATCATCACGAAAAAGAACTTCCAAGGTCTGGAAATTAGCGGCGACCTGAACAAAGCGCAGCACCCAGGTGACGGCGTGGGCAACTTCAGCGTATTGGCCGGTAAGGGCGATATCAACGCCGACGGCTGGAACGTGACCGGTTCGGCTAGCTGGTATCGCGATTCCGGCTCGACGCTGGCTGATCGCGACATGACCGCGAACAGCGACTGGACCGAATACCCAGGCGGCACGAATCAACCGGCCAATCAACGTCAGTCGTACTTCACGCTGCCGGACGGCTCGACCACTGCATTGTCGAATTGCCCCCCGGGCAGCTCGAGCGCATTGACCTCAGGCGCATCGTGCTCGTACAAGAACACGCAGAACGTCTCGCTGATGCCGTCGACCACGCGTTTGAACGCGAAGGTCCGCGCCACCTTCAAGATCGACGAAACGACGCAAGCCTATGTCGACTTGTGGGGTAGCCGCGATGAAACCACGCAGTATGGTGGTTTCCAGTCGCTGACGGGCTCGACCAACGTTTATAACCCGGTAACGGGCGCCGTGTCGCCGATCGACCGGACGGTGCCGGTCACCAACCCGTACAACACCACCGGTGCGGCATCGGTACTGAACTATACATTCCCGAACGCCATCACCGGCAACGACACGGTGTCCACGTATTGGAAAGCGTCGACGGGTGTGAAGGGTTCGTTCTCGATCCCGAAGGCGGGGGACTGGGACTGGAACGTGGATGCCGGGCATTCGCAGAGCACGGTTGATACGACGTACTACAACGAATTCAACGTCGCGGCGCTGAACAACGTCATTCAAAACGGTACGCTTGATTTCGCAAACCCGTCGGCCACGCCGAACGGGGAAAACGGCCTGTTCCAAAACGACTACCAGCAAGCCATCTCGAAGACGGATTCGGTTCAGGCGACCACGTCGACAGCCAACCTGTTCCACCTGCCTACTGGCGACATCGGTTTGGGTTTGGGGACGGAGTTCCGGCATGAAAGCAGCGTCATCAATCCGAATACGTATTCGGCAGAGGGCGTTGTGGCACCGGCCGTGATTCAGACCGTAAACGGTTCGCGTAACGTAGCGGCAGTTTTCTACCAAGTGCAGATCCCGCTGTTGCGTGACCTGGTGTTCACGCAAGCCGGTCGCTATGACCATTACAGCGACTTCGGCGGCGCGTTCTCGCCGAGCTTCGCGCTGCGCTTCCAGCCGGTTCAGGCCATCACCGCGTACGCATCGTACTCGCGTGGCTTCCGTGCGCCGACCCTGGTGGAAAACTCGCAAGCCACCTATATCGCCCACCAGAACTTGCAAGATCCGTACGCGCCGGGCGGCCCGGCAACGAACTACACGACCGAAGCGACCGCGGGCAACCCGAACCTGCAACCGGAACACACGAAGAACTACAACATCGGCTTCGAGTTCTCGCCGAACAAGAGCACCGACATTGGTGCGGCGTTCTACAAGGTGCGGATCGACAACGTGATTGGTACCGCAGATCCGGAGGCACTGATCGAGCAGAACAATCCGAGCCAAGTGATTCGTGATGCCGCGGGTAATATCAGCTACATCGTCCAGCCGTTCGTCAACCTGGGTGCGCTGGATACCGACGGTTTCGACTTGAACTTCCGCGAAACGATGGGCTCTCCAGTGGGTCGCTTTACGTTGGCAGCGGATTGGGCCTATGTCTGGCACTTCAAGCTGCATAACACCGATGGCTCAGTGCAGGACTTCGCAGGTAACAACTATGCGTTGAACCAGCCGTTCGGTGCGAGTAACCCGCGCTGGAAGGGCAACACCACGTTGACCTGGGACTACAAAAAGTTTGTGACCACGCTGACCTGGCAGTACACGGGTCCGTACACCAACGCGATTGCAGAGTTGTACGGCGATCCGGGTACGCAGCAAGTCGCGTCGTATAGCCAGTTCAACCTGTTCACGACCTACAGCGGCTTCAAGCACTGGACGATCTACGGCGGTATCGCGAACTTGGCCGACAAGCGTCCTCCGTTCGACGTCGAGTGGGAAGGCTATCCCGACTACACCGGCTACGACCAATCGCTGTACACGTACATTGGCCGTACCTTCGAAGTGGGCGCAACCTTCCGCTTCTAAGCTTCTGATCACCTGACTGTGTTGTACGTTGGGGCCGACGTTGAGTCGGCCCCTTTTTGCGTTAACGCGAAGAAACAGCTCGTTATCGATCGATCACATCGTAGCCGACGCTGCGGCCACCGGATTTCACATCGCCATTTCCGTCTGCGCCGCGTCGGCCGATGCGAGCGCAAGGGCTTTTGCCGTTTGATAATCGATCTTCCCGGTACCCAGGATCGGGATCGCGCTCACCACGACAATCCGCTTTGGCAGCGCAAGTTCGGCGACTTTTTCCGAACGGAAATATTGAATGATGTCGTCGCGTTTCGCATCCGCGCGTTCGGTCAACAACACGATCTGCTCGCCTTTGCGCGCGTCCGGCAATTGCACTGCCGCGTGCTTTTGATCCGGCCACAGCTTGCCGATGCTGGCTTCCACTGCCGTCAGCGACACCATTTCGCCGCCGATCTTCGCGAAACGTTTTTGCCGGCCGGCAATGGTCAGATAACCGTCTTCATCGAACGTGACGATGTCGCCCGTGTCATACCATCCGCCCTCCACCGGCTGAATCACACCCGGACGGTCTGCTTTTAGATAGCCGAGCATCACGTTCGGGCTCTTGACCTGCAACAGACCACCGTCATCGATACCCGGTACCGGCGCGAGGCGATGCTGGATACCCGGCAACAAGCGCCCGACCGTGCCCGGGCGATTCTGCATCGGCGTATTGATGCTGATGACCGGTGACATTTCGGTTGCGCCATAGCCTTCGAAAATGCGCACGCCGTATCTGTCCGCGTAGGTGCGGCGCGTATCGTCACGCAACTTCTCCGCGCCGGCAAAAATGAAACGGATGCTGTTCATATCGTATGGATGCGCGGACCGGGCATACGCTGACAGGAAGGTGTCCGTGCCGAACATGATCGTGCTGTTGGTGTCGTAGATCAATTCCGGCACGATTCTGTAGTGCAGCGGCGACGGGTAATAAAACGTTTTGATGCCGGAGAGCAGCGGCAGCAATGTCCCGCCGGTCAACCCGAACGAATGGAACATCGGCAACACATTCAGCACCTTGTCCTGCGGCCCGAAATCGATGCGGCTGGAGACTTGGCAACAGTTCGCGAGGATATTCCGGTGACTCAGCACGACGCCCTTCGGCGAGCCTTCTGAACCGGATGTATAGAGGATCACCGCAGGCGAATCGGGCGACGGCGTGGGCAAGGCCAAAGCGCGACTCGAAGCCGAAGCGATC
>CAWUJR010000242.1:0-6179 GCA_963922375.1 uncultured Robbsia sp. | reverse complement strand
CGAAGTTGCAGGCCCTGTCCGCGTCGTTCCCGCCCGGCATCGTGCAGCAAGTGCCGTATGACACATCGCGTTTCGTCAAAATGGCGATCGAGAAGGTCGTTCATACGCTGATCGAAGCGGTGGTGCTGGTCTTCCTGGTGATGTTCCTGTTTCTGCAAAACCTGCGCTATACGTTGATTCCGACGATCGTCGTGCCGGTCTGCCTGCTGGGGACGTTTGCGGCCATGGCAGGCTTCGGGTTGTCGATCAATATGATGACGATGTTCGCGATGGTGCTGGCGATCGGCATTCTGGTCGACGACGCGATCATCGTCGTGGAGAACGTCGAGCGCATCATGGCGCAGGAAGGATTGTCGCCGCGAGAGGCCACCCGGAAGGCCATGGGGCAGATCTCCGGCGCGATCGTCGGCATTACGTTGGTGCTGGCTGCCGTATTTCTGCCGCTCGCCTTCATGGGTGGATCGGTCGGTGTGATCTATCGGCAGTTTTCGATGGTGCTGGTGGTCTCGATTCTGCTGTCCGGCTTTCTGGCGCTGACGCTGACGCCGGCACTGTGCGCGACGGTGCTGAAGCCGACGCAATCGCCGGAGACGCCTGCTCGCGTGACGGACGGGCCGGGTGAGCGTTTGAGTGGGCACTTGAGCGGGCGTCCGGGTGAGCGTCTGAGTGCGCGTTTATTCGGCGTCTTCAACCGAGGTTTCGAGCGCGTTGGCGCCCGCTATGAACGCGTCACCGCGCACGCGGTCCATCGAATCGGCCGCTACATGCTGATCTATCTGGCGATCGTCGCCGGGCTCGCCCTCAGTTTCTGGCGGCTGCCGTCCGCTTTCCTCCCGGCCGAGGATCAGGGCTATATGCTGGTCGATGTGCAATTGCCGCCCGGCGCAACGCTGCCCCGTACGGTGTCGACACTGCGCAAGGTCGAGGCCTATCTGGCGTCGCGTCCAGCGATGGAATCGGTCGTCTCCGTGCTCGGTTGGAGTTTTTCGGGTGCCGGTCAGAACGCGGCGATGATTTTTCCGACGCTGAAAGACTGGAAGCAGCGCGCCGGCACCAACACGGTCGCGAGCGAAACCGCGCGCCTGAACCGGCGGTTCGGGCAGGACGAAGGCGCGAAGATCCTGGCGGTCGTGCCGCCGCCGATCAGCGGTCTGGGCACGGCCGGCGGGTTCTCGTTCCGCTTGCAGGACTTGGGCGGTGTCGGCTATGCCGCGCTCCGTGCCGCACGCGATACCGTGTTGCAACAGGCGAAGGCATCGCCCGCGATTTCCTATGTATCGATGGAAGGACTGGGGGACGTGCCGCAACTACGATTGGATATCGATCGGCGCCGTGCGGAGGCATTGGGCGTCGGATTTGCGACGATCCGCGACGCATTGGGAACGGCATTCGGCTCCGCGCAAATCAACGAGTTCGCAAATCAGGGGCGGATGCAAAAAGTGATCGTTCAGGCCGACGCGCCGGCACGCATGACGCCGGAGGCGCTGAACGCGTTATACGTGCCGAACCGCAGCGGCACCTTGGTACCGCTGGGCTCGTTCGCGACGTCGCATTGGGAAACCGGCCCCGCGCAGCTGACACGCTACAACGGTTATCCCGCGTTCAAGATCGTCGGCGATGCGGCACCCGGCTACACCAGCGGGCAGGCGATGGCGGCGATGGAGCAGATAGCCGGTACGCTACCGCCGGGCATCGGCTATGCATGGAGCGATCTATCGTTGCAGGAAAAAACCGCCGGTTCGCAGGCGCCGATGTTGATGGCATTGGCGCTGCTGGTGGTGTTTCTAGTATTAGTGGCGCTGTACGAAAGCTGGTCGGTCCCGTTCGCGGTGATGCTGATCGTACCGATCGGCGCGCTGGGCGCGGTGACGGCCGTGACCTTGACCGGGCTGGCCGATGACGTCTACTTCAAAGTGGGGCTGGTGACGATCATCGGACTGGCCGCGAAGAATGCGATTCTGATCATCGAGTTCGCGAAAACCTTGCATGAGCAGGAGCGCAGCCTGCAGGACGCGGCGGTCGCAGCCGCGCGACTGCGGTTTCGCCCGATCCTGATGACGTCGATGGCCTTCATCCTCGGCGTCTTGCCGCTGGCGATCGCCAGCGGTGCCGGCGCGGCGAGTCAGCAATCGATCGGTATCGGCGTGATCGGTGGCATGCTGGGCGTCACGCTGTTGGGCAGTGTGTCGATTCCGGTGTGCTTCGTCTGGGTGATGTCGCTGGTCGCGAAGCTGAAACGTATCGGGCGGCAAGCCGGTCAATAGAAGCCCGGTTCTCCCTCGGGACGGGTCTTGAAGCGCTTGTGCACCCAGTAATATTGTTCAGGCATCTTGAGTACCTGTTCCTCGAGGAACGCATTCATCCGACGCGCATCGGCCACTTCATCGCCGCTGGGGTAATTGTCCCAGGGCTTGAATACCTTGAGCCGATATCCCTTGTAGTTCGGCAACACTTCGCCGATGAAGGGAACGACTTGGGCGGGCCCGGTCTGCGCCAGGCGCGAGACCGTGGTCAACGTGCAGGCCGGCACGCCAAAGAACGGGACGAATGCGGAATTACGCATTCCGTAGTCCATGTCCGAGCCCAGCATCACGGGTTTGCGCTGGCGCAACATCCTCAGCACCGCCCGAGCGCTGTCGGCACGCGACACCATTTCCGCGTCGAAGCGGCCGCGCGCTTCCTTCGCGATCTGATTGATCTTCGGGTTCGACAATGGCTGGTACAGCGCGCCGCACGGACGGCGCAGCGCGTGGTTGATGAAGATCGAGCCGGCTTCGATCCCCACGAAGTGATAGCCGAGCAGAATCGTCGGCGGCATGTCCGGATCGAGCAGATCGATTTCGCTATCGACCTCGACCAGCCGTTCGAGCTTCTTGGCCGACGCAAACCATTGCACGCTGCGTTCCACGTAGCTGCGAATCGCATGCTGGAAATGTTTCGCCGCCACCGCTTCGCGTTTCTCGTCCGACCATTCGGGGAAGCACAGCTTCAGATTGGTATGCACCACCGCGCGCCGACGGCTGGGGATCCGGTAGAGCAGGGCACCAAGGCCCGCACCAAAGCGGGCTACAAGGCCGTAAGGCAAGATCGCAAGCAGGCGAAGGAAGCCGATTGCCAGAGCGATTCCGAAGCGTTTCAACATAGATACCAGATGGATAACGGCCGACGTCGGCAGTGGGGGCGACAAGCGCCATTCCGCAGCCGCCGCTGTCGGCGTGAACCGGCAAATGCCGGCAAAAAAGCCCTTCGATCAGGTCGGGATAACGTACCGACGCCGTGGTGATGCCGACACATCGCCGAAAAGCCCGCTGGGAGGAACGCTTCGCCACAGGGCGCAGACGGGCCGCACAAATACGAGGTCTTCCAGCAACAGTCGGGCCAGTGCTAATCGAGCAAGAAAAAATCAAGACGCTATAATAAGCGCTTCGCCGAGTTAACGGACAACTTGCGGGGCGAATGTCGGACGGTCAGCCGTCCGGTGAAAAAACCGCTAAAGCGTCGCCGCTTCGAAGTGCCGGATAGCGCTGAGGTCGGCTACGTGACGTGCTCGCTTTTTTGATCCATCTCGTAACCGCACTGCTGAAGGAGCTTCAAAGTGTCGAGTAATTACCTGTTTACATCTGAATCGGTCTCCGAAGGCCATCCCGACAAGGTCGCAGATCAGATCTCCGATGCGATCCTGGATGCGATCCTGGCTCAGGACAAATATTCCCGCGTCGCTGCCGAAACGCTGTGCAACACCGGTCTGGTGGTGCTGGCCGGCGAAATCACGACCACCGCCAACATCGATTACATCCAGATCGCGCGCGATACGATCAAGCGTATCGGCTATGACAACACCGATTTCGGTATCGATTACAAGGGTTGTGCGGTGCTGGTCGCGTACGACAAGCAATCGCCGGACATCGCCCAGGGCGTCGATCGCGCGCACGACAACAATTTGGATCAGGGCGCGGGCGACCAAGGCCTGATGTTCGGTTACGCGTGCGAAGAAACGCCGGAACTAATGCCGCTGCCGATCTATCTGTCGCACCGTCTGGTCGAGCGCCAGGCCGATCTGCGCCGCGATGGCCGTCTGCCTTGGTTGCGTCCGGATGCCAAGTCGCAGGTCACCGTTCGCTATGTCGACGGCAAGCCGGATTCGATCGATACGGTCGTGCTGTCGACGCAACATTCGCCGGACATCTCGTTGGACATGCTGCGCGAAGCGGTGATCGAAGAGGTGATCAAGCCGGTGATTCCGAAGGAACTGGTCAAGGGCGACATCAAGTTCCTGGTGAACCCGACCGGTCGTTTCGTGATCGGCGGTCCGCAAGGCGATTGCGGTCTGACCGGCCGTAAGATCATCGTCGATACGTACGGTGGTGCTGCGCCCCATGGCGGCGGTGCGTTCTCGGGCAAGGATCCGTCGAAGGTCGACCGTTCGGCAGCCTACGCGGGCCGTTATGTGGCGAAGAACATCGTCGCTGCCGGTCTCGCGTCGCGCGCGCTGATCCAGGTGTCGTACGCGATCGGCGTGGCACAGCCGACGTCGGTGATGGTCAACACGTTCGGCACCGGCCGCGTGTCGGATTCGGTGATCACCGAGCTGGTCCGCAAGCATTTCGATCTGCGTCCGAAGGGCATTGTGCAAATGCTCGATCTACTGCGCCCGATCTACGAAAAGACGGCTGCATACGGTCACTTCGGCCGCGAAGAGCCGGAATTCACATGGGAAGCCACGGATAAGGCGGCCGCACTGGCCGAAGCGGCGGGTATCAGCCGCGTGGCAGCGTAATCGCTTCGTCTGCGCACCGTCGGATGTGATCTGACGGGGACAAAAAAGGGCCGTATCGCTGAGTAGGCGATACGGCCCTTTTTCATTTCTGCAGATTGCCGAGGACGTTAAACGGCTGCTACTGTCCCGTATTCATACCGTCAATTCGGAATGCGTGCGAAATCGCGCACGTGGTGGGTGACAAGCACCGCGCCGGAACGGATCGCGTGTCCTGCGATCGCCGAGTCGTTGTCGCCTGTCGGCGTGCCGCGCTTCGCCAGCGCAATGCGTATCTTGGTGGTCTCATCCACTGCGGCCGCATCCACCGCGGCCGCATCCCGCAATCGTTCCGCAACCCATCCCCGATTATTGCTGGCCGAGCAGCGAGTGACGGCGCGAATAGCTGAAATAGATCAGCAGGCCGATCACGATCCAGATGCCGAACGCAAGCCAGGTAATGCCTTGCAGTTGCGACAGCAGGAACAGACAGGCAACGATCGCCAGCCCCGGCACGACCGGCGCGCCTGGGCAACGGAAGCCGCGCGGCAGGTCGGGATGCGTTTTCCGCATCACGATCACCGACAGCGACACCATCGTGAACGCCGTCAATGTGCCAAAGTTGACCAGTTCCGCGAGCACATTCAGCGGCACCAGTGCGCCGATCAGACCAAAGACGATGCCGGTGGTCCAGGTCGCCAGGTACGGCGTCTTGAACCGGGGATGCACGCTCGACAGTGCCGGCGGCAGCAAGCCGTCGCGCGACATTGCAAACAGCAGGCGGGTCTGTCCATAGCCCATCACCACCAACACCGTGAGCATGCCGAGTACGGCGCCCAGATCGATGAAGCCGGCCACCCAGGTCGCGCCGATCTGCTGGAACGACAGCGATACCGGGTGCGCGACGCCGGCGAACTGTTGCCACGGCGTGATACCGGTCAATACGGCAGTCACGCCGATATACAGCGCGGTGCAGACCAGTAGCGACGCGATGATGCCGATCGGCAGATCGCGCTTCGGATTCTTCACTTCTTCCGATGCCGAGCTGACCGCGTCGAAGCCGATGTAGGCAAAGAACATAATGGCCGACGCCTTGAAGACGCCGCCCCAGCCCATCGGCATATACGGATGCCAGTTCGACGGTTTGACGTGAAATGCCCCTACCGCCAACACCATCAGCACGACCGCGAGCTTGATCGCGACCATCGTGTTGTTGATCCGTGCGGTCTGGCGCACGCCGCGCGACAGCAATAGCGTCACCAGCATCACGATCACGAACGCGGGCACGTTGAACCAGGTGTGCACGCCCGGGACGGCGCCGGGGGCGGCTGTCAAGCCGACCGGGAGCGTGATGCCGAAGCCACTTAGCAGCGACTGAAAATAGCCGGACCAGCCGACCGACACCGCCGACACGGCCAGGCCGTAC
>CAWUJR010000241.1:0-6181 GCA_963922375.1 uncultured Robbsia sp. | reverse complement strand
CGCTGCGCCAAGCGTCGCGTGCGCGGGGTTTGGCGATTCATGCCTATGCGTTATTGCCGGATGCGGTTCATCTACTGTCGACGCCCCCCAATGCCGACGCGTTGTCGCAGACCATTCAGGCGGTGGGACGGAAGTATGTGGCCGTGCACAATCGACGCCACCAGCGCCAGGGCGGTCTCTGGGACGGCCGCTTCCGGGCTACCGTACTCGACCCCGAGCGCTATCTGCTGTTTGTGAGCCGGTTGATCGAGTCGCTGGCGGGCGATGCGCCGCTGGAGGGCGCGCGCCGCTCGAGCTATCCGCACCATGTCGGGCTCGCCATCGATCCGCTGCTGACCGACCATTCGCTGTATTGGGCGCTCGGCAATACGCCGTTCGAGCGGCAACGGGTCTATCGGGGCCTGTGCGAGCAAGTACTCGACCCCACGGAGGCGTCGCGCGTGATCGATGCTACCCGCAAAGGGTGGGTGCTCGGCGATGAGCGGTTTCGCGAACGCTGCGCGCGCCAGGCGAACCGCCGGATCGCACCGCTTCAGCGCGGTCGCCCCAAAAAAGTGACGATGCCCGACATGCCGGAGGAAAATTGATCTGTCCCTAATTAAATATGCCTCAACATGGGGCATTCTTTAAATTGGGGTCACATCATCGAAAAACCTTTGTATTCCGAGGGTTGATCGCTTATATTCCGATTTCCAACGGTGAATACGGTCGGCTGTTGCGGGTTTCCGCGCGCTGCCGTGCTTTGCCATAAATGCGGTCGCGCGTTGCGCGGCCCCGATAACGGTGTCCCTATGAACGATCATCCGCAACCGCTCGTCGCGTCTGCGCAGCCCTCCGCGTCTGCGTCGGCTTCGATCTCGATACCAGCCGCTCGGCCTGATGCACAGGGTCTGTACGATCCGAGCAATGAGCACGACGCCTGCGGCGTTGGCTTTGTCGCCCATATCAAGGGGCAGAAAAGTCACGACATCATCCGTCAGGGCCTGAAGATTCTGGAGAATCTCGATCATCGGGGCGCAGTGGGGGCGGATGCGCTGATGGGCGACGGCGCCGGTATCTTGATTCAGATTCCGGACACCTATTACCGCGAAGAGATGGCCAAGCAGGGCGTGACGTTGCCGCCGGCAGGCGAATACGGCGTGGGGATGGTGTTTCTGCCGAAGGAGCAGGCATCGCGACTGGCATGCGAGCAGGAGCTCGAGCGCACGGTCAAGGCCGAAGGCCAGGTGCTGCTGGGCTGGCGCGATGTGCCGATCGACCATTCGATGCCGATGTCACCGACGGTCAAGACGAGCGAGCCGCTGATCCGTCAGATTTTCATCGGTCGCGGTCAGGACGTCATTGTCACCGACGCGCTCGAACGCAAGCTGTACGTGATCCGCAAGACCGCGAGCCATCGGATTCAGGCGCTGCGTCTGAAACACGGGAAGGAATATTTCGTGCCGTCGATGTCGGCGCGCACGGTGGTGTACAAGGGCTTGCTGCTGGCCGATCAAGTGGGTGTCTACTACAAGGACCTGCAGGACGAGCGGTCGGTATCGGCATTGGCGTTGGTGCACCAGCGATTCTCGACGAACACGTTCCCGGCATGGGAGCTGGCTCACCCGTACCGCTTGATCGCCCATAACGGCGAAATCAACACGGTGAAGGGCAATGTGAACTGGCTGTCCGCTCGCACCGGCGCGATTTCGAGCGCGGTGCTCGGCGACGATCTGAAAAAGCTCTGGCCGTTGATCTATCCGGGTCAATCGGACACGGCCTCGTTCGACAACTGCCTCGAACTGCTGTTGATGGCCGGCTATCCGCTTGTCCATGCGATGATGATGATGATCCCGGAAGCCTGGGAGCAGCACGCGGAAATGGATGCGAACCGTCGCGCGTTCTATGAATATCACGCGGCGATGATGGAGCCATGGGACGGGCCCGCCGCGATCGCCTTCACCGACGGCCGCCAGATCGGCGCGACACTGGACCGTAACGGTCTGCGTCCGGCGCGCTATTGCATCACCGACGACGATGTCGTGATCATGGCGTCGGAAGCGGGCGTGCTGCCGATTCCCGAGTCGAAGATTGTCAAGAAGTGGCGTCTGCAGCCGGGCAAGATGTTCCTGATCGATATGGAGCAGGGCCGCATCATCGGCGACAAGGAGTTGAAGGACAACTTGTCGAACGCGAAACCGTACAAGAGCTGGATCGAGGCAGTCCGGATCAATATCGACGAGATCGAACTGGCCGATGCGGATCTGGACGCGTCCCAGCACAGCGGCCGCGAGACCGCGTCGCTGCTCGACCGTCAGCAGGCGTTCGGCTATACGCAGGAAGATCTGAAGTTCCTGATGGCGCCGATGGCGAAAGCTGGCGAAGAAGCGATCGGCTCGATGGGCAACGATTCGCCGTTGGCGATCATGTCCAATAAGGACAAGACGCTTTATCACTATTTCCGCCAGTTGTTCGCGCAGGTCACGAACCCGCCGATCGATCCGATCCGCGAAAACCTGGTGATGTCGCTGGTGTCGTTCATCGGTCCGAAGCCGAATCTGCTGGACACGAACAACATCAATCCGCCGATGCGTCTGGAAGTCTCGCAGCCGATTCTCGACTTCGACGACATCAAGAAGATCCGTAATATCGAGCAGTACAGCGGCCATAAGTTCCGTTCGTACGTGCTGGACATTACCTATCCGGTGGCATGGGGCAAGGAAGGGATCGAGGCGCGTCTGGCCTCGCTGTGTGCCGAAGCGATCGACGCGGTGCGTTCGGGCTTCAACATCCTGATCGTCTCGGATCGCAACACCGATCGCGAGAACGTGGCTATTCCCGCGCTGCTGGCGACATCGGCGGTGCACAGCAATCTGGTCGAGAAGGGCCTGCGTACCAGTACCGGTCTGGTCGTCGAAACCGGCTCGGCGCGTGAGGTGCATCATTTCGCGCTGCTGGCCGGCTATGGCGCTGAGGCGATCCACCCGTATCTGGCGATGGAAACGCTCGGCCATCTGGCGAAGGATCTGCCGGGTGAGCTCTCGCACGAGAAGGCGGTCAAGAATTTCGTGAAGGCGGTCGGCAAGGGTCTGCTGAAAGTGATGTCGAAGATGGGCATCTCGACCTATATGTCGTACACCGGCGCGCAGATTTTCGAGGCGATCGGCTTGTCGCAGCAGCTGATTTCGCAATACTTCCGCGGTACGGCATCGAATGTCGGCGGCATCGGCATCTTCGAAGTGGCCGAGGAAGCGGTGCGGATGCACCGCAAGGCATTTGGCGACGATCCGGTGCTCGCGAACATGTTGGATGCCGGCGGCGAATATGCGTACCGCATCCGTGGCGAAGACCATATGTGGTCGCCCGACGCGATCGCCAAGTTGCAGCACTCGGCGCGCAGCAACTCGTATCAGACGTATAAGGAATACGCGCAACTGATCAACGATCAGGGCAAGCGTCACATGACGCTGCGCGGTCTGTTCGAATTCAAGGTGGATCCGTCGTTGGCGATCCCGCTCGATGAAGTCGAGTCGGCGAAGGAAATCGTCAAGCGCTTTGCGACCGGCGCGATGTCGATGGGGTCGATCAGCACCGAGGCGCATACGAGCCTGGCGGTGGCGATGAACCGTATCGGTGGCAAGTCGAATACCGGCGAAGGCGGCGAAGATCAGCGCCGTTATCGCAACGAGCTGCGTGGCATTCCGATCAAAAAGGGCGATACGCTCGCGAGCGTGATCGGTGCGGATGCGATCGTGCGCGATATCCCGTTGCAGGAAGGCGATTCGCTGCGCTCGCGCATCAAGCAGGTCGCCTCCGGACGTTTTGGCGTGACCGCTGAATACTTGAGCTCGGCCGATCAGATCCAGATCAAGATGGCGCAAGGGGCGAAGCCGGGCGAAGGCGGTCAGTTGCCGGGCCATAAGGTCAGCGACTACATCGGCAAGCTGCGGTACTCGGTGCCGGGCGTGGGCCTGATTTCGCCGCCGCCGCACCATGACATCTATTCGATCGAGGATCTCGCGCAACTGATCCACGATCTGAAGAACGTCAATCCGAAGGCCGACATCTCGGTGAAGCTGGTGTCCGAGGTCGGCGTCGGCACGATTGCGGCGGGTGTCGCGAAGGCGAAGGCCGATCACGTGGTGATCGCCGGTCATGACGGCGGTACCGGTGCGTCGCCGCTGTCGTCGATCAAGTACGCGGGCTCGCCGTGGGAGCTGGGGCTGGCCGAAACGCAGCAGACGCTGGTGCTGAACCGTTTGCGCTCGCGTATCCGGGTGCAGGCCGACGGCCAGATGAAGACCGGGCGCGATGTGGCCATCGGCGCATTGCTGGGTGCCGATGAGTTCGGTTTCGCGACCGCGCCGTTGGTCGTGCAGGGTTGCATCATGATGCGCAAATGCCATCTGAATACCTGCCCTGTGGGTGTCGCCACGCAGGACCCGGTGCTGCGTGCAAAGTTCACCGGTCAGCCGGAGCACGTGATCAATTTCTTCTTCTTCATTGCGGAGGAAGTGCGCGAAATCATGGCGCAGTTGGGTTTCCGGACGTTCGACGAAATGATCGGCCGTGTGGATTTGCTGGACACCCGCAAGGGCGTCGAGCACTGGAAGGCAAAGGGCTTGGATTTCTCGAAGATCTTTTTCCCGCCAAGCGCCCCCGCCGATGTACCGCGTCTGCATGTCGAAACGCAGGACCATGGGCTGGACAAGGCACTCGACCATATCCTGATCGAGAAGTCGCGTCAGGCGATCGAGAAGGGCGAGCACCTGTCGTTCATCCAGCCGGTGCGTAACCGCAACCGGACTGTGGGCGCGATGCTATCGGGCGAGATCGCGAAGCGCTATGGCCACGACGGCTTGCCAGACGATACGCTGCATATCCAGTTGAAGGGAACGGCGGGACAGAGCTTTGGCGCATTCCTGGCCAAGGGCGTGACGATGGATCTGGTCGGCGATGCGAACGACTATGTCGGTAAGGGTTTGTCGGGTGGCCGGATCATCGTGCGTCCGACGAATGATTTCCGTGCGAAGGCCGAAGAAAACATCATCTGCGGTAATACGGTGCTGTACGGCGCGATCGAAGGCGAAGCGTTCTTCCGTGGCGTGGCAGGCGAGCGATTCGCGGTGCGCAATTCGGGTGCGACGACGGTGGTCGAAGGCACAGGCGATCATGGCTGCGAATACATGACGGGCGGCACCGTGGTGGTGCTGGGTGAGACGGGCCGTAACTTCGCGGCAGGGATGTCGGGCGGCATCGCGTATGTCTACGATCCGGACGGCACCTTTGCGCTGCGTTGCAATACGTCGATGGTCGCGCTCGATCCGATCCTGCCGCGAGGCGAGCAGGAGCGCACGATCGACAAGGGACTCTGGCACTTCGGTCAGACCGATGAAGGTCTGCTGAAGAGCCTGATCGAGCAGCATTTCCAGTTCACCGGTTCACTGCGCGCGAAGAGTCTGCTTGAAGACTGGGACGGTGCACGTCGGCAGTTCGTGAAGGTGTTCCCGAGCGAATATCGCCGAGCACTGGGCGAAATGCATGCTGCGCGCTTACTGGCTGCCACAGAAACGACCGTGGCCACGGCTTGATCGTCCGAGCGTTGTGCGTTGGCCGCTGAGGGCGGCCAACGCCATCGACCCGCATCCCGAATACGCGGTTTGTCGGAGACCTTTCTCCGGACCGCACCACCGCATGGATTGAGAAAAAAATGGGCAAGGCAACCGGTTTTCTCGAGTTTGATCGACTCAGCGAACACTACGAAGCGCCTGTGGCGCGCGTCAAGCATTACAAGGAATTCGTCTTTGCACTGAAAGACGACGAAGCAAAGCAGCAAGGTGCGCGATGCATGGACTGCGGCATTCCGTTTTGCAATAACGGCTGCCCGGTGAACAACATCATCCCGGACTTCAACGATCTCGTGTATCGCCAGGAATGGCGTAGTGCGATCGACGTGCTGCACTCGACGAACAACTTCCCGGAATTTACCGGCCGTATCTGCCCGGCACCGTGCGAAGCGGCGTGCACGCTCGGCATCAATAACGATCCGGTGGGCATCAAGTCGATCGAGCACGCGATCATCGATCGCGCCTGGTCCGAAGGCTGGGTGTCACCGCAGCCGAGCGCGCACCGCACCGGCAAGAAGGTCGCGGTGGTAGGTTCGGGGCCGGCGGGTCTGGCCACCGCACAGCAACTCGCGCGT
>CAWUJR010000240.1:0-6185 GCA_963922375.1 uncultured Robbsia sp. | reverse complement strand
CACGCGGGCACGCGCATCGTTAGCTTGAGAATTCATTGCCTCTCCCACTGTTCCCACCACTGTCCTACCCCTCTATGCGCACGGTTTCTTCTACGATCTTCCTGAATGCGCGACGTCACTTTCCCACTTGCTGTCTGCCGCATCCAGCGCGATCACTCCGCCCGCATAGTGCCAGAGAAATCTGCAGGAAAGCCACAGCCGCCCCGCCGAGTCCCACGAAAAAGGTTGCGACCAAAAAAATACTGTATAGAATTACAGTATCGCAACCAGGAACCACGTCATGGTCAAGCTTACCGCGCGACAGCAGCAAGTCTTCGAATTGGTCCAACGCGCGATCGAGCGCACGGGCTTTCCGCCGACGCGAGCTGAGATAGCGGCCGAACTGGGGTTCAGCTCCGCCAACGCTGCCGAGGAGCATTTGCGGGCGTTGGCCCGTAAAGGCGTCATTGAATTGGCACCGGGCGCATCCCGTGGCATCCGCGTTATGAATCGCGACGACGGCGCGGAAGATTTACGTCTGCCGCACCCGTCGACGTTGCCATTTAATCTCCCATTGATCGGGCGAGTAGCAGCGGGTAGTCCTATTTTGGCGCAGGAACACGTTTTGCAACAGTACGGCTGTGATCCCGCGATGTTTGCGAGCCGTCCGGATTATCTACTGATGGTTCGCGGGCTCAGTATGCGCGACGCGGGCATTTTGGACGGCGATTTGCTCGCGGTCCAAAAGAAGCGCGAAGCCAACGACGGTCAAATCGTCGTTGCCCGATTGGGTGATGAAGTGACCGTCAAGCGTCTGCGGCGGATACCTTCGGGTATTGAGTTGGTCGCAGAAAACCCTGATTACCAGAATATCGTTGTCGACCGTGAACGGACCGACTTCGAGCTCGAGGGAATCGCCGTCGGGCTCATCCGTCCGACCCAACTTTGAACGGAGAAACGTCATGTCGAGGCTCGTTCGCCTGTTGTCTGCTTGCACGCCGCTGCATCCCTTCGGCCGTACGCGCGCTGCGCGCGGGCAACGTTCCTGCCGCGATCAAGCGCCGAGTGCATCGCCCTCGTTGCCAGCGCTCGACGCCTCCCGCAGTCAGGGCGCGGTAGCGATCAACAGCACAGCAAAACGCACGGCAGCGGTTCGCCCTGCGCCCGCCCACATTGCAGCGCGCAGTGCCGTACGAGTGTACCGCGGTGCCTCCGGCATGACGATGGTCGGCAAAATCGATGCGATCTGCCGCATGATCGATAGCTGCATCGCCGATGAGCGGGCCGCACTTTTATCGACCGCGCAGGAAAGCGTACGTTAAATAGACCGCGCGGCGACGCTGTCTGTTTTCTTTGCCAACTGCCTGCTTTTTGACGTTTTCGCGCTATCTTTCTCTTTTGCCCGTTCCAGGCATTGAAGTTGCTGCTCTCTTAACAAACATTGCTCGAACCGCCGGCCCTCTGGGGGCTGTGACGCGGCGACGGCATTTATTTACGGAGATGAGCCATGACTGATGAAGAAAAGCGCATTGCCCATCCGGCACCTGCCGTTCACAGCGATAACGAGAAGAGCGCGATCCCCGATCGTCCCGACGACAAGCGCAGCGGTGCACCGAATGATCCTCCGGGCCCGCAGGGCGCCGAGCCGCCCGTAGGTTGAGTCCCCTGTGGTGGTTGGCTGCGTTAAGCCCTTGGTTTGAGTCCATGAGCCTACACGGATAGTTGACCGCAGCGCAAAGCGTTATAGAGCTCGGGTTCACCCGGATGCACCAGGAACCCGCCGGACGGCGGGTTTTTTCATATGCAAAGTCCCGTCTCGAGAGTGGATCGCGCACCGATCCAGCACTTCGCCCGCAACGCCGTCGGTCGCGACTTCGCGGTCGGCGACATTCACGGCTGCTTCCGGCTACTCGAGCGAGAACTCGATGCGGTCGGCTTCAACAAATCAACCGATCGCCTGTTCAGTGTCGGTGATTTGGTCGATCGTGGCCCCGATTCGGATAGGTCGCTCGAATGGCTCGCCAAGCCGTGGTTCCATGCGGTGCGCGGCAACCACGAGCAAATGGCCATCGATGTCATTGCTGGCAAGCAGGATAGCGGCATTTATCGGGACAACGGCGGCGAGTGGTATCTTCGTTTGCCGCTCGCGCAACAGCAGCTATTCGCGGACGGCTTCTGCGGTTTGCCCTTTGCCATCGACATTGAGACGTCACGGGGCACCATCGGGCTAGTTCATGCAGATATCGACACCGGCTCGTGGAGCGGGTTCGTATCGGCGCTGGAATCGTTCGATCGTCTCTCGATCGTCCGACAGCGGCAACTGTCCGAAGTGGCGCTCTGGTCGCGCGAGCGGATCACGTTCAGCGACACCGCAGGCGTTCCTGACCTGCACGCATTGATCGTCGGCCACACGCCGGGCATTGAAGTCAGAAAACTCGGCAACGTCTTTTTCATCGACACCGGTGCGGTATTCAAAAGCGGCAAACTCACCGTCATAGATATCGAGACGTTGCAATGATGGCACGCCCGCCCCTACGCGCTCGGGGCTTTTGACAGAGGGGATGTAAGGGGGGTGTACACTACGCTTCCCGCGCGATTGATCCGGATTTGAACGGGCCTCTCATGATTCCCCTATCCCGCGCTCATGGGTCGGACCGGCTGGATTTGGTTGCTACATTCTGTTTTTGTAGCACGTCAGAGACTTCAATCTGGCAAAACGGCCCAAAATCATTGAAATCAAGATGGAACGTAACACCCCGGAAACGCGCTGCATGCCTATGAAAGATATAGTCAATTCACTCCCGTCGAGCCCCCGGCGCATCTGCGTTGCCCCGATGCTCGACTGGACTGATCGTAACTGTCGGTTTTTCCATCGTCTGTTCAGCCGGCACGCCTGGCTTTACACGGAGATGGTGACGACGGGTGCCTTATTGCATGGCGATGTCGGTCGGCATCTGGATTTCAACGATGAAGAGCATCCGGTCGCCTTGCAGCTTGGCGGCAGCGAGCCGTCCGATCTGGCGAAGGCGGCGAAGCTCGCCGAGGACTGGGGCTATGACGAAGTCAATCTGAACTGCGGCTGCCCGTCGGAGCGCGTGCAACGGGGAGCGTTCGGTGCTTGTCTGATGGCCGAGCCGCAGCTGGTGGCCGACGGTGTAAAGGCGATGCGCGACGCCGTATCGATTCCGGTTACCGTCAAGCATCGGATCGGCATCGATCATGTGGAAGACTATGCGTTTGTCCGCGACTTCGTTGGCACCATCGCCGAAGCCGGATGCACGACATTCATCGTACATGCACGAAACGCAGTCTTGAAAGGCCTCAGCCCGAAGCAGAATCGAGACATCCCGCCGCTGCGTTATGAGTACGCATATCGGCTCAAGCGCGATTTTCCGGCGTTGGAAATCATTGTAAATGGTGGCATCAAGACGCTGGATGAAGCGGCGGAACATCTTCAGCACTTGGACGGCGTGATGATTGGCCGGGAGGCGTATCAAAACCCTGGTGTGTTGAGAAATGTCGATCACCGATTCTACGGCGCGCTCGATGCGGGTCCCGCAGATGCCGAAGTGGAAGCCGCTTTGCTTGATTACTGTATGCGTCGCCGGGATGAGGGTACGCCGCTGAATGCTGTCGTTCGGCATATTCTCGGTTGGCATCGTGGGACGCCCGGCGCACGTGTGTGGCGACGGATTTTGTCGGACACCCCCCGCCTGGTGCGTGGCGACTTGAGTATTTTTGACGATGCGCGGGCCGCCTTGCAGGAAGCAGCCCAATCGGCTCCTGACAAAATACTTGAAGAAAGCCCTTGCCAACCCTGAAATAGTTACCTATAATTTTGTTCTCGGTGCTGCAGACAAGCGGTAACGAAGAAGCAGTAACTGTGGTGGCTGTAGCTCAGTTGGTAGAGTCCTGGATTGTGATTCCAGTTGTCGTGGGTTCGAGTCCCATCAGCCACCCCACAGAATTCTTTGTAATCAGTGAGTTAAATCAGTTCGCTGTTTTTGCATTATGAAATTCGGAACGAGATCGTAGATTTCGGAACGAGAATGAAAAACCCGCCCTCACCCGGCGGGTTTTTTTATGGCCGATTCGCCCTGCATCCTGACCAAAAGCGGCGACCAAAGACACGGGACGCCGACGTTTCCATCGGACGAGTCTCAGCCCGAAACGCACGTCGGGCGCCCCTCGTCCAGCAATGCGCGGTAAAACCTAACCTCGAAGCGTTCGTCCTGACCTCGGCTATAACGGTCACCCCGCCGGGCTCGGGGGATGCCCAAAAGCGGCTGAACTCCGGTCATCGAGGTTAAACTGACGCGCAGCAGGTGGGTCGTCGCTTATCGGTCAATCCGGATATTGATTTTGCTCGGCCAGATCGTTGACAACTGAAGTCCCAAATACGCTTATCGGAGCCATTGTCATGAGTGTCATTAAGATTCAGCGTGTGACCCACGCCGACGCAGCGGAATTGATCGATGCCAACTTAGCGAATCAGGGTTACCACCAGCCTTGGGTCACATCCTTTATCGATCAAGCGGGATTCGATAATTGGTTTGCCCGCAGCCTCACCGGACCGAACGTCGGTCTCGTTGCGCGGGACCTGGCATCGAATAAAGTTGTCGGCGTCGTTAACATTAACGAGATCGTCGCCGGCGCTTTTCAGAGCGCATACCTCGGGTATTACGGGATGTTGAGCTTCGCCCGTACCGGCTTGATGACGGAGGCACTACGAGCGGCTGTGAGCTATGCGTTCAACGAGCTTGGATTGCATCGGCTGGAGGCGAACATTCAACCTGGGAATACAGCTTCAATCGCACTTGTGCGTCGGTTGGGTTTTAGGCAGGAAGGGTTCTCAGTAGGGTATCTCCGCATAAATGGTGAATGGCAAGACCACGAGCGATGGGCACTACTCTCCGACATGGCCGACTAGGCCGGGCGTCAGCTATCAATAGGGCTGTAAGGCTGTAGTGGATCGCATGGTGCCACTGGCCGCGAGGCAATGACTGGCAGAGAATGGCCAGTCATTGTCAGCCGACAGATCATTGATAAAGACGAGACAATTGTTTCCCGGCACATAGTCAACAACAGCAAAGACTTTCAATGAGGCAACATGAGGTTAAATTCTGACCGCCTATTTCTTCGCGATTTTGCAATCGCCGACCGCGACTCAGTTCATGAATATGCCTCCTCCATCGATGTCGTGCGGTATCAGACGTGGGGACCGAATACCTTGTCGCAAACCACGGAATTCGTCGAAACATCCGCAAATGAACATTTAGTTGCGGACAGGCGATTGTTTACACTCGCAGCAGTCTTGAATGATGAGACGTTGATCGGTAGCGTCTTGGCGGCCCTGTCGACCGATCGGTCAGAAGCCGAGATCGGCTACTCCTTCGATCCGCGTTACTGGGGGATGGGATACGCTACGGAAGCGATGAAGTGCCTCATCGGATACTTACGCAACACCGACACCATGAGGCGTGTTTTCGCAACATGCAGACCCGAGAACGCGGCGTCCATCAACGTCCTCAGAAAAATCGGAATGTGCCAACAGTGTGTCTTGAGGAAAAACGTCCTAATTAGGGGCGAGTGGCACGACTCTCTAGTATTCGAGTTGCGTCTTCCGGAATACCGCACTTAAGATCAGTCTCTCGCTGGCGGCCTGGAACGCACTGCCAGGCGAAGACGCCTAAAAGCTATATTGAGCGGTGGCTTCAAAGAAAGTTTTAGGACCGTTTAGGGTCGATAGCAGCCTTGCTAGGGACTGTCAGATTTTTGTGCTCGAGGCGGCTAATGCAATTCGCTTTTCAGCGGTAAGCGGCTTCAGAATATCTCAGTCGTATGGATGGGTGAAGCGCTCCTCACACGGTATCGCGAATCGGTTCATGGCTGCTTTCCAGTCATGTGCTGCGCGAGTCCAGCCGGCGGTGATATTGCGCAAGACCAGCCATAGCAGCTTGGTTGCGGCTTCGTCGCTCGGGAAGTAGCCTCGCGTGCGGATGATCTTGCGTCATTGGCATAGCCATCTCAACCGCACTACGGACATAGGATGGCGGACAGAATGTTCATAGAATCGGCAGCCGATTGCCTAACGACGAAAAATGCCGCTCTTGGCTCGATGTCGTCCACATGACCTGCCCCGGGAAACGAAGACCAAATTGATCTAGGATAATGGCGCATCGAGACGGAGCGCGTCATGAAGAAGA
>CAWUJR010000239.1:0-6189 GCA_963922375.1 uncultured Robbsia sp. | reverse complement strand
CTCGCGTTGTCGAAAGGGCGCATTCTGGAAGAAACGCGTCCGCTACTGGCAGCGGCCGGTGTCGAAATCACCGAGGACCCGGAAACCTCGCGCAAGCTGATTCTCCCGACGACGGATCCGAATCTGCGTGTGATCGTCGTCCGTGCCACCGATGTGCCCACGTATGTGCAGTACGGTGCGGCTGACTTCGGCGTCGCCGGCAAAGACGTCCTGCTGGAACATGGCGGTGCCGGGCTGTACCAGCCGATCGACCTCGAAATTGCCAAGTGTCGGATGTCGGTCGCCGTGCATGCGGGTTTCGATTACGAAAGCGCGGTGCGGCAAGGCGCGCGACTGCGCGTGGCGACCAAATATGTGCAGGTCGCCCGCGAGCATTTCGCTGCGAAAGGCATGCATGTGGATTTGATCAAGCTGTACGGCTCGATGGAGCTCGCACCGCTGGTCGGCCTGGCCGATGCGATCGTCGATCTGGTCAGCTCGGGCGGCACACTGCGCGCGAACAACCTGGTCGAAGTGGAAGAGGTGATGGAGATTTCCTCGCGTCTGGTCGTCAATCAAGCCGCGCTGAAACTGAAGCGTACCGCGTTGGCACCGTTGCTCGACGCGTTCGAACGCGCGTCCAAGGCGGATTAAGCTCCAAGCAGACCCAAGCTGACCTCAGAAACGGAAAGATGGCAATGGCTCTCAATATTCGTAGACTCGATTCCAGCGCCGATGGCTTTCACGCCACGTTGAGCGCAGTGCTTGCCTTCGAAGCAAGCGACGATGCGGCAATCGACCATGCGGTCGCGGATATCCTGCAGGATGTCAAAACCCGAGGCGACGCGGCGGTACTCGACTACACGCGTCGTTTCGATCGACTCGATGCCGCCACCGCACCGAATGTCGACGCCCTCGAACTGTCTGCGGACGAATTGGATGCCGCGCTGCACAACCTCGACCCGGTGCGTCGTACCGCGCTCGAGGCTGCTGCCGCACGCGTGCGTGCGTTTCACGAGAAGCAGAAAGTCGAATCTGGCACCCATAGCTGGCAGTACACCGAGGCCGATGGCACGGTGCTCGGCCAGAAAGTGACGCCGTTGGATCGCGTCGGCATCTACGTGCCGGGCGGCAAGGCGGCCTATCCGTCGTCGGTGCTGATGAATGCGATCCCCGCATCGGTGGCCGGTGTGAAGGAAATCGTCATGGTGGTGCCGACGCCGGATGGCGTGCGCAACGAGTTGGTACTCGCCGCGGCGCGGCTGGGTCGCGTCGATCGCGTCTTCACGATCGGCGGCGCACAGGCGGTGGGTGCATTGGCGTACGGCACCGCGACGGTGCCGGCAGTCGACAAGATCGTCGGCCCCGGCAATGCGTATGTGGCGTGCGCGAAGCGTCGGGTATTCGGCACCGTCGGCATCGACATGATTGCCGGGCCGTCCGAGATCCTGGTCGTCTGCGATGGCAGCACCGATCCGCGCTGGGTCGCGATGGACCTGTTCTCGCAGGCCGAGCACGACGAGATGGCGCAATCGATTCTGCTGTGTCCGGATGCCGCGTATCTGGATGCGGTCGAAGCGGCGGCGAACGACCTGCTGGCGACGATGCCGCGTCACGAAGTCATCCGCGCGTCGCTCGAAGGGCGCGGCGCGCTGGTCAAAGTGCGCACCATGCAGGAAGCGTGCGAGATCGCCAACCGTATCGCGCCCGAGCATCTGGAGATCTCCGCGGAAAACGCGCCGCATTGGGCCGAACAGATCCGGCATGCGGGTGCGATCTTCCTGGGGCGCTTCAGCAGCGAAAGTATCGGCGACTACTGCGCCGGTCCGAACCATGTGCTGCCGACGTCGCGTACCGCGCGGTTCTCGTCGCCGCTGGGCGTCTACGACTTTGTCAAACGTTCGAGTCTGATCCAGGTCAGCGAGCAAGGCGCCGTAGCGCTTGGCACGATTGCCGCCGAACTCGCGTATGGCGAAGGCCTGCAGGCCCACGCCCGCAGTGCCGAATTGCGTATCGAGCACATTCAGGACCTCGCCGCCGGTCGCGATCGATCGTGAACCGGTAGCACGCCCGCTCACGCGCTTCCCTGTCGCGGGCGTTACTTTGCCGGTGGGCGGCGCGAATGTGCGTAAAATGACAACTACCCTCTCTCCATGTCCGAACAGAACACCATGCGTACCGCCGAAGTCGTTCGCAACACCAGCGAAACGCAAATCCGCGTGAACCTCAACCTGGACGGCACCGGCCGTCCGGCGTTGGCGTCCGGCGTGCCGTTCCTCGACCATATGCTGGATCAGATCGCCCGTCATGGCCTGATCGATCTGGACGTCGAGGCGAAAGGCGATACGCATATCGACGATCACCATACCGTCGAAGATGTGGGCATCACATTGGGTCAGGCAGTGGCCAAAGCCATTGGCGACCGTAAGGGTATTCGTCGCTATGGGCACGCGTATGTGCCGTTGGACGAATGTTTGTCGCGCGTCGTGATCGATTTTTCTGGCCGTCCGGGCCTCGAATTCCACGTGCCGTTCACGCGGGCGCGGGTGGGCACATTCGATGTGGATCTGACGATCGAATTTTTCCGCGGTTTCGTCAATCATGCGGGTGTCACGCTGCATATCGACAACATTCGCGGGTTGAATGCGCACCATCAGGTCGAGACCGTGTTCAAGGCGTTCGGTCGCGCGTTGCGCATGGCGGTCGAGCTCGATGCCCGCGCCGCCGGTCAGATTCCATCGACCAAGGGCAGTCTGTAACCGTCCCCGTTCTCGCTCCTCTTGCCATGAAAAACGCTATCGCCATTGTCGACTACGGTATGGGCAACCTGCGCTCCGTCGCGCAGGCGCTCAAGCACGCCGCACCGGAGGCCGACGTTCAGATCGTGTCCGATCCGTCGCAGATCGCCGACGCCGACCGCATCGTGCTGCCCGGACAGGGCGCGATGCCCGACTGCATGCGCTCGTTGCGCGAATCCGGCCTGCAGGACGCGGTGATAGCCGCCTCGCAGAGCAAACCGTTGCTGGGGGTGTGCGTCGGCGAGCAGATGCTGTTCGAGCTCAGCGAGGAAGGCAATACGCCCGGCCTCGGGCTGCTGCCCGGCAAAGTGGTGCGGTTCGCGCTCGACGGACAGACGCAGGATGACGGCTCTCGCTACAAGATTCCGCAAATGGGCTGGAATCGCGTGCAGCAGTCGCAACCGCATCCGCTGTGGGACGGTATCGCCGACGACACGTTCTTCTATTTCGTACATAGCTATTATGTCGTGCCCTCGGATCCGGCCGATTCGGTCGGCATCACCGGCTATGGCGCGCCCTTCACATCGGCGGTCGCGCGCGGCAATATCTTCGCCACGCAGTTTCATCCGGAAAAGAGCGCCGAAGCCGGCTTGCGCCTGTATCGGAACTTCGTCGACTGGACACCGCAAAAATGACGCGTCGCGCAGCCGAGACGGCCCGGCATCTGTAATACACTACGTAGCACGTCACTCTTAATCCCCCGTCGCCCCGTGATGTCGGCATTGTGTCGACACCGGTCAGCGACAGGCAAGTCCGCCGAACGGCGGGCATCCCTCGACTCGAACCGACACTACCGATTTTATGCTGCTCATTCCGGCCATCGATCTCAAGGACGGTCAGTGCGTCCGCCTCAAGCAGGGCGATATGGACCAAGCGACCGTGTTCTCCGAAGACCCCGCGGCGGCCGCTCGTCATTGGGTCGAGCAGGGCGCGCGCCGTTTGCATCTCGTCGATCTCAACGGTGCCTTCGCCGGCAAGCCGCGCAACGAAGCGGCCATTCGCGCGATTGTCCAGGAAGTGGGCGACGAGATCCCCGTGCAGTTGGGTGGCGGCATCCGTGACCTGAATACCATCGAGCGTTACCTGGATGCGGGTCTGTCGTACGTGATCATCGGCACGGCGGCGGTGAAGAACCCCGGTCTGCTGAAAGATGCGTGCACCGCGTTTGCCGGCCACGTGATCGTCGGACTGGACGCGCGCGACGGCAAGGTTGCCACCGACGGCTGGAGCAAGCTGACCGGTCATGAAGTGATCGATCTGGCGCAAAAGTTCGAAGACTATGGCTGTGAATCGATCATCTACACCGATATCGGTCGTGACGGCATGTTGCAAGGCCTGAACATGGAGGCGACGGTGCGCCTGGCAAAGTCGGTGAAGATTCCCGTCATCGCCAGCGGCGGCCTGTCGAACATGGCCGATATCGATGCGCTGTGTGCGGTCGAATCGGAAGGCATCGAAGGCGTCATCTGCGGTCGCGCGATTTACTCCGGTGACTTGAACTTCTCGGCTGCGCAGGACCGCGCGGATTCGCTCAACGGCACGCTCACGGACAGCGCGTCCGAAGGCTGATCGACCATGGCGCTCGCTAAACGCATTATTCCCTGCCTCGACGTCAATGCCGGGCGCGTCGTCAAGGGCGTCAATTTCCTCGCGCTGCGCGATGCCGGCGATCCGGTCGAGGTCGCCCGTCGCTACGATGGCGAAGGCGCGGACGAACTGACGTTCCTCGACATTACCGCCACGGCGGACGAGCGGGATCTGATTCTGCCGATCATCGAAGCGGTGGCGTCGCAGGTCTTTATCCCGCTGACGGTGGGCGGGGGCGTACGCACGGTCGAGGACTATCGTCGGTTGTTGAATGCCGGTGCGGACAAAATCAGTGTGAACTCGTCGGCGATCGCCAATCCGCAACTGATCGCCGATGCGGCCGCGAAATACGGCTCGCAATGCGTGGTCGTCGCGATCGATGCAAAGCGGGTTCCTCCCGGGGCGGACGCCAGCAGCGATGCGGACGTATCGCCGCGCTGGGAAGTGTTCACCCACGGCGGACGACGGGCAACCGGATTGGATGCGGTGGAATGGGCGCAGAAAATGGCGGCGCTGGGCGCCGGCGAAATCCTGTTGACCAGTATGGATCGCGACGGTACGAAGAGCGGCTTCGATTTGCAGTTGACCCGTGCGGTCTCGGACGCCGTATCGGTGCCGGTGATTGCGTCCGGCGGTGTCGGCGGTCTCGCGCATCTGGCGGAGGGCATCACACTGGGCCACGCCGATGCGGTGCTGGCAGCCAGTATTTTTCATTACGGCGAACATTCGGTCGGCGAAGCGAAACGCTTCATGGCGGCGCGCGGCATCCCCGTGCGCCTCTAAACGCCGTCGGCCGCGTTCGATCGATACGATCCATCCAATCTCGACGACAACTGTCCGATGACAAGCGACTGGCTCGACAAAGTGAAGTGGGACGCCGCCGGCCTGGTGCCGGTGATTGCGCAGGAATCCGGTAGCAACGATGTGCTGATGTTCGCGTGGATGAACCGCGAAGCGCTGCAAAAAACCATCGCGTTGCGCCGTGCGGTCTATTGGTCTCGTTCCCGGCAACGTCTGTGGTTCAAGGGCGAGGAATCCGGGCACGTGCAACATGTGCACGACATTCGCCTGGATTGCGACGAAGACGTGGTGCTGTTGAAGATCGAGCAGGTCTCCGGCATGGCCTGCCACACCGGTCGCCATTCGTGTTTCTATCAGCAGTTCCAGGGCGATGCCGAAAGCGGCGACTGGGTGGCGGTCGATCCCGTCCTCAAGGACCCGGAACACATCTACAAATGAGTCGGAAATGAGTAGCGAAAACGAACAAACGCCCCCCGCGCTGAGCCTCGACGACACGCTGACGCGACTGGGTCGGGTCATCGATGGACGCAAAGGCGGCGACCCCGACGCATCGTATGTGGCCCGACTTTTTCACAAGGGCGACGATGCGATTCTGAAAAAAGTCGGTGAAGAAGCGACCGAAGTGGTGATGGCGGCGAAGGATCTGCGCCACAGCATGTCGGCGTCGCAGCCCGCCGATCCGAAGGGTTTGGTCGGTGAGGTGGCGGACCTCTGGTTTCACTGTTTGATCGCGTTGTCGAACTTCGATCTCTCCCCCGCCGATGTCATCGCCGAACTGACGCGTCGCGAGGGGTTGTCCGGGATCGAAGAGAAAGCGTTACGCAAGGTGCGCGAGCGCGAGCAAAGCGGGCATTGATCCGCCGCGTGCCGGAACAGGCGCGCTTGTGCGGCGCACCGGAGAACAGATGAACGAATTCGAACGTAGAAAGCGCGACGCAGAGACCGTCGAGGCCGTACCCGTCGCGCCGCAGCCGGGTGACCGCTTCGGCGACCGCAGCGATCACACCGCGTCCTCCAATGGGAC
>CAWUJR010000238.1:0-6237 GCA_963922375.1 uncultured Robbsia sp. | reverse complement strand
GCTGTCGACCGACGAACCGAACGCCGCCCCGACAACAGACAGTGCACCGACCTCGCTCGACGGCGAATCGGTCAAACCGGCCCGCACCGCCCGCAAGTCCGTTGCCGCGAAGCGCCGCGCCCGTCCGCTGCCCTTGATCGATAAAGACTGATCTTACGCGATGGACTCACTCGAACGGCGTCGCCGGGCTTCCAGGCTCGGCGACGCCGTTCGGCTTTGCACGTCCAGCCGACAGCGAATCGTCAATCGAATATCGTCAGCGTCATCGTACCGTTGTCGAAGGCAAAGGCCTCCGCGATGTCGCTTTCGATGACACGCCCACGCGACAGTGCCGGCAAATGCGCGGGATCGAAAAAGCCGACCTCACTGGTCTCCAGGCCGGCCATCGGTGCATCGCCGCCCTGCCGTTCGCAGAGAAAATACAACTTATAAAAGTCACGGCTGTCGAGTTTGTACGGGCCCTTCGCCTTATGACGAAGCGCATAGAGCCGTTTTACCTGCACGTTCAGTCCGGCCTCTTCACGGACCTCCTTGATCACATTCTCGGCGGCAGACAGTCCGACATCGGCATATCCGCCTGGCATCGTCCACAAACCGTCCGATTTTTCGCGTACCAGCAAGATCTTGCCGTCCTCGACAATCGCACCGCGCACTTCGACGAGCGGGGTCGCATAGCCGGTCGCGAATTCCGGCACCAGATCGACAATGCGCTCGACCGGCACATCGCCAAGTTGCGCCAGCATACCGTTCGCAATGCCGGCGATCTCTTCGAAGCGCTCGCGATCGAATTCGTTATCGCAAAAGTGCAGTGCGGTCGATGCGATCGCCTGCAGGCGCTTGGCATAGGCTAGCCACTGATTTTCCATAATCTCCTTGTTCTATCGATGCAATGAAGCCCTTTCCCCGATATTGCCAGAAGAACCGCCGGACCGCGCCTCGGACGCTCGTGAAAGACCGTTTGGCGCGACATCCGGGCGCGACGCCCCTTGCGCTGCGGGTTCGCCACACGTCAGATTCTGTTCTTCCATCGGCAAAACGAACGAATTCGTCATGCAGCGATGCCGAAATCTCAAATATTCGGTAGGATCGAGCTTTTCCGCATCACTTGGCCCGTTTCCACATGACCGCTTCGACCCCTACGCTGCACATTCAACCGTCCGATCACATTCTCAGTGACACCGAACGCACCGCCCGCATGGCCAGCCTGGCCTTCGGCCGCGTGTTCACCGATCACATGGTCGTCATCCCCTACCGTGACGGTACCTGGCAACCGGGCGAATTGAAGGCCTATGGTCCGCTGACGCTGGACCCCGCAACATCGGCGTTGCACTACGGTCAGGCGATTTTCGAAGGCTTCAAGGCGTTCTCTCAGCCTGACGGCAGCATCAAGACGTTCCGGCCGGAAGCGAACGCCGAGCGCTTCAACCGAAGCGCGGCCCGTCTGGCGATGCCGGCGCTGCCGCCCGAGCGTTTCCTGGAAGCGGCCGATGCGCTGATTTCACTCGACCGTGCGTGGGTGCCGAAAGCGAACGGTGAGAGTTTATATCTGCGCCCGCTGATGTTCGCAACCGATGCGTACCTGGGCGTGCGCCCGGCCAAGGAATATCTATTCGTGCTATTTGCTTCGCCGGCCGGTGCCTATTTTGCACAGGGCGTGCATCCGGTGACCGTCTGGATCAGCGAAGACTATGTGCGTGCCGCATCGGGCGGCACCGGCGAAGCCAAGTGCGCGGGCAATTACGCGGCGAGCCTGGCGGCGCAAGCGCAAGCCGAACAACAGGGCTGCGATCAAGTGGTCTGGCTTGACGCCGCCCGCCGTGAGGATATCGAGGAAATGGGCGGCATGAACCTGTTCTTCGTCTATCGCGACGGTGAGAAGGTGAAGCTCGTGACTCCCGCGCTGACCGGTTCGCTGTTGCCGGGCGTGACGCGTCGCAGCCTGCTCGAGATGGCGAAAGATCTGGGCTATGAAACCGAAGAGCGCAAGATCACCGTGCAGCAGTGGCGCGACGATCTGGCGGCCGGCCGGATGACCGAAGTGTTCGCTTGCGGCACCGCCGCCGTCATCACGCCGGTCGGCAAGGTCAAGGCGAAAGGTTTCGACATGGAGATCAACGGCGGAGAGAACGGCCCGATCGCGATGGCGCTGCGCGCTGCACTGCTCGACCTGCAGCACGGCACCGCAACGGACACGCACGGCTGGATGCATACGGTCTGCTGATTTGACGCCATGGTAGCCGTCCGCTCTCCGCGATGACGGCGAGGAGCGGGCAGAAAAAAAGCGGGGGGATCTCATCCCCCCGCTTTTTTTCGACGAAGCGATGGTATATCGCCTCGCCAGTGCCACCCGCTAAGATGCATCTCGGTGCCTCTCGATGCCTCTCGATGGATCTTAGCGCGGATGCTATCGCATCACTCGACCGCCTGTGCCTCGTCCAGATAAGGCGTATGGTAGCCGCTGCCCACCCCCCAGCGATAGAAGCCATACGACACCAGTGCCACGACGATCATGTCCGGGCCGGTGGGCAAAATGCCCAAGCCACCGAAAGCCTTGCCACCGATGTAGGACAGCAGTGCCATGACCGGCAGATAAGTCAATAACCACCAAGCAGCCGTCAGCTCGCGCTTCCAGCCGGTCCAACCTGTCTTTGCCTGGTAATAGAAGTACACCGGCAACGCGACGGCCATCAACAGAATAATCTCGCCGGTCAGCGGCCAACGCGCCCAGTACAGAATCAGCGACGCCAGCACGAAGGCGAGCGGCGCAATCACGCCCATGCCACCCAGACGCAGCGGCCGCTTCAGATTCGGCGCATGACGACGCAGCGCCATCAGACTCACCGGCCCCGTCAGATACGAAATCACCGTTGCCACCGAGATCACCGCCGCCAAGGTGCTCCAGCCGCGGAAAAAGAACAGGAACAGGAATGAGATCGCCAGATTGAACCACATTGCCTGACGCGGTACGCCATACAGCGGGTGGATCCGTCCCAGCATCGCCGGCAACGTACGGTTACGTTCCATCGCGTAGATCATCCGCGAGGTGGTCGCCATATAGGTAATGCCGGTGCCGCTCGGACTGACGAATGCATCGAAGTACAGCAAGATCGCCAACCAGTTCAGACCGAGCGCAATGGCCAGATTCGCGAACGGCGAGCTGAAATCGATCGTGTTCCAGCCCTGCAGGATCTGCTCCGGCGACACGGCACCGATGTAGGCCGCTTGCAGAAGCACATAAATCACCAGCGCCAGCAGAATCGAGCCGATGACGGCGAACGGGACGCTACGCGACGGATTGCGCGCCTCACCAGCCAGATTGACCGGACTTTGGAAACCGTTGAAGGCAAACACGATACCGCTGGTGGCAACGGCGGTCAGGACCGCCGACCAGCCGTACGGTGCGAATGTGCTGGGCACATCCGGTGCCGGCGCACTCACATGACCGAAATTCGCCACCTGAAAGCGCGTCAGCAACAAGCCGCCGGCGGTTAGCGCCGGAATCACGAACTTCAAGATCGTAATGGCCGAGTTCGCTTTCGCGAACAGCCGAACCCCCCAGTAGTTCAACAGGAAATAGACGATCACCAGCGCTGCAGACAGCAGCAAGCCAAGCGTCGACAATGACCCGTGGGTATAGAGCGCATGGGCCCAGGGCCAGGGCCAGGAGCTCATGTACTGGATCGACGCCTCCGCTTCGATCGGAATCACCGACACGATGGCGATCCAGTTCGCCCATCCGCTGATGAAGCCGACCAGCGAACCGTGGGAGTAACGCGCATAGCGCACCATGCCGCCGGATTCCGGGAACATCGCACCCAGTTCGGCGTAAGCCAGCGCAATGGCGAGAATCACCAATGCACCGATGATCCAGGCCACGATGGCGGCCGGACCGGCGATTTTTGACGCCTTCCATGCGCCGAACAACCAGCCGGAGCCGATGATCGAGCCGAGGCCGGTGAGCATCAGCGCGAACGGCCCGATGCTGCGGTGAACATTACGATGAATGTCTTTCGTACTTCCCTGTTGCATGCGCACTCCAAAAGGGATTTGCCAACGTAATTGGCCAAAAACAGCAGGCCATTCGACGGAAAACCGCGACCGGCCGGCCCAACAAAACGGGCGCAAACCTGCGGGAACAAATAAAAAAGCGACGCCGAAATTTCCGTGCGTCGCCCCGAGTCAGGCTTAAGCGGCGCTAGTGTACTATCGGAACAGTGATTTCGTCCTAGCTTGAATGAATTTGGCGTGCATGTTTTCGTCTTCGTCAAAGAAAGAATCGTAAGGAAATGCTCAATTTCGCCTGAAATCGCTCGTGATGTCAGGGGATGGTCAACGCAAACCGATGCGCATCCGTTTTTACCCTAACCTGCACAAAAGGAGAAAAACGGATGAACGGATTTTCGATGCACCGACGCTCTGCGCGTGCGGTCCTGGGACTGGCCATCACGACCACGCTGGCTGTATCGGCGGCATCGCTCACGGGCTGCGTCGTCGAACCGACGCGGCCCGTGGTCGTGCAGCCCGCAATGGATCCGCATCAGATGGCCATCCGTCGCTTCGATCAGGTCGCGCAACGCGTCGACAAGATGCATCATCGAATCGAACACAACGCCGCGGTGGGATTTTATCCGCCACCCATTGCCGGCGACCTGCACCACCACGTGGACGCGGTCTTCCATGAGGCCCAGGACATGGCGAGCAGTCATGGCGGCGGATTGTCGGGGGGCGAGCAACGCCGTCTGAATGCACAGCTCGACGATATCGGCGAACGGATTCGCTAATAGACGTTCCTGGCCTCGCGTTTGTTGCGACGAACGAAGGCCGCGCCGAATGCGTTCGTGCGCCGGAACGGGAAGGCCTTCATCCACACGACGGCGGCTAAAGTTGCAAGCAGCAGGCTCCCGAATCGATAAAGTTGATCGAATATGAACCCGGAGCCTATGTCATGCGAACCACGTCAAGCCGTTGTCCCAGGCACTGTCCTCACCGACCCTTTCCGATCTTCATACGTGACGTCTCGTCATGGAAGGCCGAGGTCGACGCACTCCGCAACGGCGTCGTCGCCATTCGAGAGGGCACCTATCCGCGACCGCAAGGTATGCCGTCGCGTTACTACGGATGCCGCAACCAAGCCGCCCGGAAAGTCAGGCAATTGCTGGAACTGATCGCGAATACGCCCACTCCCGTTCGAGACGCCGTTTGCGCCGCAAGCCTTCCGATGCAAATCGGCGAGGCGATTGGCATTGCGCAGCCCTACATCCAACATCTCGACAGGATGGTGATGAAACATGAGCTCAAACTCAAACGCTTCGGCATCGAGTCACTGCGCACATTCACTCGCCAGCCGGCGGCACCGGTCACACTCGCGATCACATTCGATCACATGCCGGTGAAACCCGCGGCGGATCGCCAACGGGACAGGCAGGCGCACGTTGCGTGCAGCCTTATCGATGCGATGTCCACATCCTCGCTGGATGGTCCGTCTCCCCAACCTGCGGTCCGTTCCAGCATGACAGGACAAGGTGACGCGCAGTCGAACCGCGTCAGCGTCATACGCTATGCCGCCGGCGCACACGGAGTGAAGGCAATCGGCACAGCATGATAGGCGTCGCTCCCGCGACGCTTGATCGCTTATTTACCGAACAACCCGGCGAGGCCGCCGAGCGCGCCGCTCAACGTGCTCTCGTCGACCTTGCCGTCCGCCGGCACCTGTCCATTCGGGGTCGCGCGATCGACGACGCCGGGCAGCACCATCGACAACAGTCCCGACAATTGCTCGTTCGACATGCCGAACTTATTGGCCAATTCGGTCAGGCGATCCGCACCGATCACATTGGTCAGCGTCTGCGGATCGATTGATTTGTTCTCGCCGTTACCGATCCAGGACGACACGATGTCGCCCGCGCCCTCATCGTGGAAGCGCTGAATCAGACCGTTCAGGCCGCCCGGCTGCTTATTGATGAAGTCCAGGGCTGTGCCCATCAAACCACTCGATCCGCCGCCTTCGGAAGGGGACTCACCGAATGAAGCGGCCAAAGTATCGAACAAGCTCATAGTGGTATCTCACAAAAGTGTCGGGTGGCCGACGTCCGTCCAGACGAACGATCTGCCCCCATTGGTTCATCACAATAAATACGACGTCACTGACTGGCCGCGGCGTCGCTCGCAGCGTTGCCCTTTTTCTTCCGCGGCTTCTGGCTCACCTTCTTGCTCGCCTTCGCACCGGAACCCGGCACC
>CAWUJR010000237.1:0-6241 GCA_963922375.1 uncultured Robbsia sp. | reverse complement strand
CATTGGCATCGTCGCCGACAGGGACGTCATCGACAGCGCGCGCGCTCGCGGTCCCGGTCGGCGACGATTGCGCGGCGTTGGTCGACGGCGATGGGTACTTGCTGTTCGCGATCGAAGGTTTCGTCAACGATTTCGTGGCGGCAGAGCCGTGGTTCGCCGGTTATTGCGGCGTGATGGTCAATGTCAGCGATATCTATGCGATGGGCGGCCGTCCGATCGCGGTGGTGGATGCGCTGTGGAGTCGGGGCGGCGCGGTGGCGGACCCGATCCTGCAAGGACTTGCGCAGGCGGCGCGCGTGTATGGCGTACCAATCGTCGGCGGTCACAGCAACCGCCGTTGCGAGCGTGAGCAACTGTCGGTGGCGATCCTCGGCCGCGCGACGCATCTGCTCAGCAGTTTCGCCGCACAGGCCGGCGAGCATCTGGTCGCCGCCATCGATCTGCGGGGAGCGTTTCACGCGCCGTTTCCTTATTGGGATGCGAGCAGTCACGCGCCTGCTGCGCGACTGCGTGCGGACCTCGAGCTGCTGCCGATGCTGGCTGAAACCGGACAATGTCGCGCAGCGAAAGATATCAGCATGGCGGGCATTGTCGGCACCGCGCTGATGTTCGCAGAGTGTTCCGGGCGTGGCCTGTCGATCGATGTCGATGCGATTCCCCGCCCGAGTGAGGTCACGCTGTCGCGTTGGATCGACATCTTTCCGAGCTACGGGTTCCTGTTATCGGTCAGCGATACCGCATTGCCTGGGGTGCTGGCGGCCTTTGCGGCGCGCGACATCGACGCTGCATCGATTGGCCGCTTCGACGACAGTCGGCGCGTACGGTTATGTCGCCAGCAGGCGAGCACACGCGGCGATAGTGACCGCCAGGCGTGTGACTCGACCGTCTCGGCGCAGGCGGTCGCTATGTCATCGGTGGAAGCAGAAGTGTGGGATTTCGACGCGGAACCGTTGATTGGTTGTGGTCCGCAGCATCGTGCTGGTGCTGTCAGGGCCGATGCCAACGCCAACGCCGATGCGCTTTCCCGCGATGCGATGGCACATGGTGGGGTGTCACCATGATGGCCCCGTTGCGTATCTGTTTGCTGGTGCATTCGACGCTGCCCAGGGGTGGGGTGGTCCACGCGCTGGAGCTCGGCGACGCATTGGGCGATGCGGGACACGATGTCGATTTGTGCGCACCCGATGCGCTCGGCACCGGTTTGTTCCGTGCACCGCGCTCGTTGCGATGCCGCTTTGTGCCGGTGCCTGCTCGTACTGTCGACGGGGGACTGGTGGCGTGGGTCGCGCAACGCATCGAGGACTGGCTGCAGTATTTCGATACCACGCCCGGTGCGCTCGACTACGACATCTATCACGCACAGGACTCGGTCAGTGCCAATGCATTGGCGATCCTGGTCGAGCAGGGGCGCATCGCGGCGTTCACGCGCACCGTTCATCATCTGGACGTCTTCGACGATCCCCGGCTCACCGCATGGCAAACGCGCGGATTCGCCGAGGCCCGGCAGGTGTTCTGCGTCAGCGAGCGCTGGCGCGATAGCTTGTTGCGCGACTATGGCGTTCGTGCCGTATGCGTGAGCAACGGCGTCGATCGCCAGCGGTTCTCGCCCGAACGCTGCCCGCATGACGATCTGCTCCGAGCGCAGCTCTCGCTGCCGCTGCTACCGGCAACGGTCACAACGGCAACGGCAGCAACGGCAGCAACGGCAGCAACCGCAGGATCGGGAGTAACCGCAGCAACCGCAGTAACCGCAGGATCGGCGGCAGCGGTCACTGACGCGACGCCGGGAAACCCCTTCGCACCGAGCATCGGGCCGGTGTTTTTGTCGGTGGGCGGTATCGAATCTCGGAAAAATACGGTGAACGCCTTGGCCGCCTTTATCGAGGTGCGTCGGCATCTTCCGGGTGCTCGCTGGCTGATTGCGGGTGGTGCCAGCGTACTCGACCACGGTGCCTACGTGCGCCGTTTTCACGATGCGATCCGGCTTGCCGAGCAGGCAGACGACGCGCTCGGAAGCGTGCTCGACAACGCGTCTCATCCATGCACCGAAGCAAGGGCAAACGCGGCCGCTGTCCCTTTGTCCGAGTCGATCCAGTTGCTCGGCACGATGGACGACGCGGCGATGCCGTCGTTATTCCGCCTCGCTGACGCATTGCTGTTTCCGTCGCGGAATGAAGGCTTTGGGTTGGTCGTGCTCGAAGCGCTGTCGTGTGCAACGCCAGTCATCACGTCGCGCATCGCGCCCTTCACCGAATACCTGCCGGACAGCGCGGTCGAGTGGGCGGACCCGGACGATCCGTCGTCGATTGCCCAAGCGATGCGGGCGGCTGTGGCGGAAGGGGCGCATCGTCAGTCGCGATGCGACGCCGGCTTCGCCGTCTGCGACGGGTTTGGATGGGCGCGATCTGCATCGACCCATCTGACGCACTACCGCGCGTTACGCTCAGATTTGCAATCAGACATCCTGATGGAGACTGTCCATGCCTGAAATGCGTTTCATCGTGCGTTGGCCCGATCAATCGGTCAGCGATTGCTACTCGCCGTCTTTGGTGATCCACGATTTCCTGAGCGCAGGCGAGCGCTATCCCCTCGACGTTTTCGTTGAAAAAACCCGCACGGCATTGCAGATCGCGAGCGATCGTGTCCGGGCGAAGTATGGCTTTGCCTGCTCCGCCGCAGCCGATCAGATGGCTGAGATCGATGCCATCGCCACGCGTTTTCGCACGGATCCACAGAGCGTCGTCATCGTGCAGACGATGATTCCTCCCGCGCCAGCCAAAGCATCGTCGACGGCGATACCCGCATCACCCGCATTACCCGCGTCGTCGTCGATATCGTCGGCGGCGACCCGCTCGCCGTCGCCAACATTCGATGCTGCACGCTATCCGGTTGCGGTGATCGGGGGCGGGCAAGCGGGGTTGTCGATCAGTTATCTGCTGAAGCAGCGCGGCATCGACCATGTCGTCATCGAGCAGCACCGTGTTGCGCACGCATGGCGAGCGCAACGTTGGGACACGTTCTGTCTGGTCACGCCAAACTGGCAATGCACGCTACCCGGATTTCCATACGATGGCGACGATCCGGAGGGTTTCATGCTCAAAGACGAGATCGTCGACTATCTGGATCGCTATCGCGCGCATTTCTCTCCACCGCTCGTCGAAGGCGTCAGCGTCACGCGGATCGTTGCCGGTGAGCAAGGCGGCTATCGACTCGACACGTCGGCGGGCACGATCGACGCCGATCAGGTCGTGGTCGCCACCGGTGGCTATCAAACACCGGTGATCCCGCCGATGGCGGCAGCGTTGCCGGCATCGATCCGGCAATGGCATTCGGCCGAATACCGCAACCCGGCGTCGTTGCCGGAAGGGGCGGTGATGATCGTCGGCACCGGTCAGTCGGGTTGTCAACTGGCCGAGGACCTGCATTTGGCCGGTCGTACCGTGCATCTCTGCGTCGGTGATGCGCCCCGTGTCGCCCGGCGCTATCGTGGCAACGACGTGGTCGAATGGCTTCACCACATGGGCTATTACGATTTGCCGGTCGACCGCCATCCGCTTGGCACAGGGGTGCGCGAAAAGACCAATCACTATGTGACGGGGCGCGATGGCGGCCACGATATCGATCTGCGTCAATTTGCATTGGAAGGGATGCAGCTCCATGGCCGGCTGACCGATATTCGCGACGGCGTTGCCCACTTCGATGGACGCCTGGATACGTATCTGGACAACGCCGATGCGGTGTCGGACAGCATCAAGACCAGCATCGATGCCTATATTGCAAAAGCCGGTATCGATGCACCGCCGGAGGCGCGGTATGTGCCGGTCTGGCAGCCGGACACGCAACAGCCATCGATCGATCTAGTGCAAAGCGGTATCACGTCGGTGATATGGGGCATCGGTTTTCGTAGCGACTATCGCTGGATTGAGATACCGGTCTTCGACAGCCGCGGTTATCCGCAGCACGATCGCGGCGTCACGCCCGCGCCCGGACTCTATTTTCTCGGACTGCCCTGGCAATACAGTTGGGGATCCGGACGGTTTTCGGGCGTGGCGCGGGATGCTGAGCATCTTCTCCATGCGATCGTCGAGACGATGCCGCATACCAATGCCGCACGGGTGTCTGCCTGAACGCCAGAACCCTGAAGAGGAGAGAAAACGCATGCTGCTCGAACCCGTCCAGGACTATGTTCATACCGAATTCCGGGTCAAATTTGCGGTGGGCGACTGGGAGCGGCGTCAGGCGCTGCGCTTACGGCGCAGCGTATTTTGTATCGAGCAGCGGTTGTTCGCGGACGATGATCGCGCGGACGGCGACGCCATCGATGCACACGCGATTCCAATCGTTGCGTTCGCCTGTGTTGCCGGCATGCCGGAACAGATCGCCGGTACCGTACGGATCGATGAACGCGCGCCCGGCATCTGGTACGGATCGCGACTCGCAATCCATCCAGCTTTTCGCGGGCACGCGGGCTTGGCGGCCGCGTTGATCCGGCTGTCCGTTTGCAGCGCGCATGCGCGCGGATGCGAGCAGTTTTTCGCACAGGTGCAAAGCCAGAATGCACGCTTGTTTCGTCGTTTGCATTGGCGAACGGTCGAGGAAGGGGTCGTGCATGGCAAGCCGCATCATCGGATGCAGGCCGAGCTGGATTGGTATCCACCCTTCGTCAACGGCATCGATGGTTTCGTGACGCGAGGGCGCTGACATGATGAAGTGGGCATCGGCATCGGCATCGGCATCGGCATCGGCATCGACCTCCTCGTTTGCGTCCGCAACCCTAGGCGATGCGGCGCGTTACCGCGAATCGATCGACGATCCGCAGGCGTTTTGGGCACAGCAGGCAAAGCGGATCGATTGGCACACGCCGCCCCGGCAGATAGTGGATGCGCGCGATCCCGAGCGTGCGCGGTGGTTCGTCGGCGGTAAGACAAATCTGTGCCACAACGCGGTGGATCGACACCTTGTAACCCGAGGCGCGCAAGCCGCGTTGATCCATATCTGCGGCGACACCGCCGTCGAATCCGTTTTCAGTTATGCGCAGTTGCATCGGGAAGTCAGTGCGATGGCCGCCGTGTTGTCGGATTGTGGCGTGCGCACCGGCGACCGGGTGCTGCTGTATATGCCGGTAATACCCGAGACGGTGTTCGCGATGTTGGCATGCGTGCGGTTGGGGGCGATCCATACCGTTGTATTCGGCGGCTTTCCCGCGCCAGCGTTGGCGCAACGTATCGACGCGACAGCACCCACCGTGATCCTGACCGCGCAATACGGGATCCGCAGTCAGGGTCGAGGCGGTCGCGTGGACTACCCCGCGTTGCTCGACGCGGCACTGGCGCAATCTACGCATCAGCCCGCGCATCGAATCTGCGTCGCTCGCGACGACGACGGCAGAATCGACGAGGGCAAAAACGTCAGCGCGGCGCATGGTGGCGCTAGCCTGCAGGCTTACGGTCCTTTGCGATCCGCCGCGCTGGGTCGCCGCGTCGATTGCGTCTGGCTCGACAGTCATGCCCCCAGCTATATCTTGCACACGTCGGGAACCACGGGGCAACCGAAGGGCATCGTGCGCGATACGGGGGGATACGCGGTGGCGCTGGCGGCGTCGATCGAACATCAGTTCGGTCTGCAGGCCGGCGACACGCTGTTCGCCACATCCGACCTGGGCTGGGTGGTCGGACATAGTTATGGCGTCTATGCGCCGCTGATCGCGGGCCTCACGACGGTGTTATATGAGGGCACACTGACCGCGCCATCGCCATCGCCATCGCCATCGCCATCGCCCCACGACGCATCGCCTCGTCGGGGCCCCGATAAAATCTGGCGTTTGTTGTCCCGGCACCGCGTGACGGCATTGCTCAGTGCACCGGCCGTCATGCGGCTGTTGCAGCGTGCCGGTCTGGCGCATGCGCGCGATGACGATCTGAGCGCGCTGCAGGCGGTATTCCTGGCCGGTGAGCCGCTCGACGATGTGAGCGCACACGCGATCAGCGAGGCCATCGGCAAGCCGGTCATCGATCATTACTGGCAAACCGAAACCGGCTCGCCCATCGTCGCTGGACGTCTGCGTCAAGATGGACCGGGGGCCGCGTGCGCGATGGATGCACCCGCTTTTCCCGTGCCCGGATTTCGCGTGTCGATTGTGGACCCGGAAACGGGTGCGCAGTGCGCGCCCGGTGTCAGGGGCATCGTCGCATTGTCCGCGCCGTTACCGCCGGGCTGTGTGCAAGCGGTGTGGGGCGACGAT
>CAWUJR010000236.1:0-6250 GCA_963922375.1 uncultured Robbsia sp. | reverse complement strand
GCACGACGCTGCTCTCGAGCAGAAAGGCATTGCGGCTGCCCCCGAACAACGTGTCGAACACGTCGAGCGGATCAGGACAGGCATCGATGGCGCGCCATTCGGCGCGATAGGTGGGTGCCATGGCGGCAGACAGTACGTGAAGATCGGCGTGCATCAGTGCGTCTCCTGACCTGAACGATGTGCGACGGCGATGTCGCGGAAATTTTTCAACAACGCTTTGCCACCTTCTGTGCAGATGGATTCCGGATGAAACTGAATTCCGTGCAACGGCCGGCTCACGTGGCGAATGCCATGGATCATGCCGTTCGCGCCCCGTGCGGTGACGACAAACGGCGCGCGCACTTCTTTGACGACCAGCGAGTGATAGCGCACGACCGACAGATCGGTCGGCAACTCCGCAAAGACGCCCTGGTTGTCATGCTGAATGACGCTGATGCGGCCGTGCACGGGCTCGTCCGCATGCACGACGTCCATGCCGTGCATCTGCGCCATCAGTTGATGGCCGAGACAGACGCCAAGCACCGGCACGCGTGCGGAGTCGATGACCGCTGCGCTGACGCCAACATCGCTCGGCGTGGCGGGATGACCCGGGCCCGGCGAGATGATGATGCCGTCGTAACGGTCGAGATCGATGTCTCCGAGCTTGGTCGTGTTCAGCAACACATCCGGCTCTTCCCCGCAGACCTCGCCCATGTACTGGTACAAGTTATAGGTGAAGGAATCGAAGTTGTCGACGATCAGGGTCTTGCACATGGGCTGCATCTCCTTTTGGGAAAGATACCTCTGAGCTGCGAAGGCGTCGTACACGGATACCTTGGGTTTCGCACGCTGCTTCGCAGTTAGGCCGACCCCGTTTCGTCAGCCGGATAACACTTATCGATATCCTTTGCGGATGTTGCCCAAGTGGCGCGAGGTATGGTTTAAAACAAAGGTTAAAGACGAAGCGACCGTAACGTAGCACAAGCTGTTGCTGCTAGCCGGCGTCAATGACGGTCGCGGTTTCTGTTTTTGTTGCAGTGGCAGCCGTGGCTGCAAGTTCGGTTGCATTCGACGGCGACGTGGCGCGCGCATAATCGCGCAACAACGCCTGCCGGTCGAGTTTCCCCGCTAGATTCAGCGGGAAGTCGCCCCACAGAACGATCTTGATCGGTACGGCAAATGCCGGCAGTTGCTCGCGACAGTGCTGCAAAACGGCAGCTTTATCGAAGGCCTCGGCATGTTCGCTATCGCGATCGTTCTGGGATACGTTCTCAGATTCCTGTTGAGCCTCCTTCTGACGCTCGGTCTGAGAGGGCTTGCTCACAAAAGCGACGATACCCGGTGAGACGCCTTGCGCATCGCCGGGCAGCGCGATCGCGGCAGTCATATTCGTGCCGCTTGCGGCTGCCAGCACGGATTCGACTTCCTGTAATTCGATACGGTTGCCACGAATCTTGACCTGCGAATCCACGCGGCCACGATAGTGGTATTCCAGTTCGCCCGTAGCGGATGCGTCGCCTACGCCGTTGCCCGGTTCGACGGCACGGACAAGGTCGCCGGTGCGGTACCACCGCGTTGCCTGTTTGCCTGCAAAAGATGTCTGAATAAAGCGCTGCGTGTCGCCAGGCTTCGCACCGATATACCCGATCGCGACTTGTGGGCCGCCGACCAGTAGCTCGCCGACCTCACCTACCGGGACCGGCTCGCCACGCTCGTCCAGGACGACCGCTTCCATGCCGCGCATCGGACTGCCGATCGGTACGATACCTTGGATGGTTTCATCGACTTTGGACGCATGGATCGCGAAGCGCGTGACTGCCACCGTCGTTTCCGTCGGTCCATACAGATTGAGTATCACCGAGTTAGGTGCCGCTTCCGCCCATGCTGCCAGCAAGTCGGCACGGAATGCTTCGCCGCCATAACTCGACAGTTTCAAATGCGGAAACATACCCGGCTTCAGCTTGCGATATTGCTTCAGGAACGCAATGGTCGCCGGCACCGAAGACAGGTGGGTTAATTTGTGCTCGACCATGAACCGCGCGACACTCAATGGGTCGTTCGCGGGCATCGTATAGAGGCATGCACCATTGGCCCAGCACAAGAACATTTCTTCGAGCGACGGATCCGACGTCAAATCGAAAAATTGACTGTATCGGTCGCCAGGTGCCGAAGGACGCAATGCGGCTTCATTTTTGATATATCCCGAAATACTGGCGTGACTGATTTTCACGCCCTTCGGCGTTCCGGTCGTGCCCGAAGTAAACAGGACATAGGCGAGATCGTCAGGCTGGCGTTCTTGCGGGGCTTCAACCTCGCGGCGCAATGCAGTTTCCGACAACACTTCGAAATTCTTCGCGTCACCGTTCTGTGCTTTAAACGCTTGCGCTTCAAAATCCTGCGTTTCGAAAGCCCGCGCTTCAAAAGCACGAATACTATCCAGATGAATAACGATATAGTCGTCGAAGAAACCGGCCGGCGCCACCGCGCAGAGTGCGTTCCATTCCGCGTGCCATTTATTATCGACCAGGACGACGCGCGCTCCACTGGTGCGGATCACCTGCAAATTGCGTTCTTCAGGCGACTTCGGGCTCAGCGGAATATAACCGCAACCGGCATGCAGTGCGCCTAGGAGTCCTGCATAAGCATCGACGGAGCGGGACGCAAACAATAAGCACGGCGTTCGCACTGGGGCCACTGGCGCAGTGGATTGATGTGTCGCATGCGCAGCAGCCGTCGTGACCGCCCTGATCTCACGACCGATCGACAGAGCGCGATGTGCCAAATCCGCATACGAATACGTAACGCCATCCACCCAGAGCGCAGGCGCAGCTGGGTGCGTGATACAGGACTTGAAGAAGTATTCATCTAATAGCATGACGGCGTTCCTTCGCGTTTTGTGTCACTGAATGACGTACGATACAAAATGTGCACTTACTTTACTGCCTCGCAGTTCGCCTGCTAAAGGCGACGTTGCAAAATGGCGGGTGGCTTTCTGAATTGCCAATAATGATTTTCATTGCCATGCCAGTATAGTCGGGCAATTCGTGAACAGTTGTTACCAAACGCACACAACTTAGACTGAATTGCGCAATTGAAACCACGATACAGTCGTTGCATTTCGTTTTTTGAAGGCGCATGCAAAGCTCTTTGCCCAGTCAGCCTTTCTGGCCACTTGCATCTTCATTATTCCTTTCCAAGCTTTTCTTGCGAGCGCTAGCGGCAAGCCGTCACATCGGCCCGCCGCGTCGCGCTGTACGGCCAGTTTTCACTATCAGGTGACGCGCTGGTGACCATCCGATGAAAGATTCGATGCAAACAAAATCGCGGTAACTTTCATTTACAACTCTGTCCCGCGCTGTGTTCGCTCACGTACGCAACAGTCTCTTGCAAGGCTTTTTTTGCAAGGCACCCGTTGTGAGGTCTTCGTTATGAAGTGTTCATTAACGCCGTGTAACACGCGGAATCGCCAAACGCGTTACGCTATTCCTATCCCTACGTGTAGCTTCCTTGGCTTGAGTCATCGGCCTATTGGCGCTTGATCGCCAGGGAGGCGCGTAATCTGCGAAACGTCGTGCATCACTTTTAATCCTTCTTTATGAGAACACTGGCAATCTGCGCTATGTTGACGGCAAGCTTGCTCTCAGGCTGCTCCACGTATCGCCTTCACGAGGCACGAGAGTCCAAAGGCAAGTTGGTCGGATCGAACATCGTCGATTTGATGCAGTCCGTCGGCATACCGGACAAGACGATAAAGGTCGTGAACGATGGTGGCCCAGCAGATCGCATGATCGCGCAATGGAATTTTTCCAATTCGGATGCGGCGTTGGATATGACGCTGGTACTTTTTGAGATAAAGATTGGCGGCGCGGGAAAATGCAATATGACCGCGACGATCGAACGATGGGGCGGCCGGGTGGATTCAGTGAATTTCCCGCAAGCCCATCGCGATGCATTCGGGTCGGACTATAGTGCGTGCGAACCGCTGGTCGAAGAAGCGCTGAAACATATGCCGCATACGACGCTGGATGCGAAGTACGATGCGTTCAATCTGGTCGGCGCAGCGAAATAAAGCGCCTGCTCAGGCGGCTTGAATTCGTGCTGCGATGTGAGCGCGGCCGATGCGATCAAACGGCGGCAGCGGCGGGCGATGGCGAATTAGGCGACATCGACAGCGACAGCGACATGAAGTCAATGACACCGCGCCAACAACTGCAGCATCTCGTCCAGCGGCAGCGGTTTGCTGAAATAGTGGTCGAACCCGGACCGCTCGGCTTCGTCGCGAAAATCCTCGGTCGAATAACCGCTCAACGCAATCAACGTCAAATCGCCGCCCGAGTGCGCGGCGCGCATCGCTTTCGCCACCTCGAAACCGGACATATCGGGCAAGCCGATGTCGATCACGCATGCGCGGGGCAGATAATCCTCGAAACGCTTTAAAGCGGTCTTGCCGTCGAACGCATTGGTCGCGCCATACCCTTCCGCCTCCAACACCATGGACAGCGCAATCGCAGAGTCCTGGTTGTCGTCGACGATCAGGATGCGATGTTCGGCGCGCACGTCGACCTTCGCGATCTCGGCTTCGTCATCCACCAGCGCCAGCACCGGCTCGCTTGCCAATGGCAACGTGATGACGAATTCACTGCCCTGACCGAGCCCTGCGCTGCGCACGCTCACTGAGCCGCCATGGTCGCGAACCAATCGCTGCACAACGGTCAAGCCGATGCCCAAGCCGGCATCCTGACGGCCGAGCGCGGTATTGCCCTGCGTGAACAGATCGAACACGCGCGGTAACATCTCGGCATCGATACCGATACCCCGATCACGCACGACGATAACAACATTCGACGCGTCGCTGCTGACCTGAATGTCGACGATATCGGGTTGATGCGTGTAGCGCGCGGCGTTGTGAAGAATATTGCTGAACACCTGCTTCAGTCGCGCGACGTCGCCGCGGATCGGGTAGTGGCTTCCTTGCGCGTCGAACTGAACCGTGTGCCCGCGCTTGGTGATTTCACTGAGCGTCATTTCGATCGCGCCGTCCAGCACCGTGGACAGATGCACGACTTCGGTCTGCAGGTCGACTTTCCCTTGCGTCAAACGCGACACATCGAGCAGGTCGTTGACCATGCGCGAAAGCTGCTTGGTCTGGCGGCCGATGACTCCCAGAATCTCCGTAGGCTCGCCGCCTCGCTTCGCGAGATCGAGCGACAACGAGATGGACGCCAACGGGTTGCGCAGTTCATGCGCCAACATCGCCAGAAACTCGTTCTTCCGAACATCGGCTTCTTCGAGTTCCAGCTTGTTGCGTCGCAATTGCTGCAACGTGAGCAACATGTCACGGTTTTGTTGTTCGAGTTCCTCGACCGGGGATTGGGCTTTGCGCTGCGTCAACTGCTCGACCAGCTTACCGAGCTCCTGAAGTGAGATGCGCTTCGATCCCTTCGGCAAAAACATCTCGATCAGTACCGAGGTGCCGTCGTTCGGTTCCGAGCTGATAAAGAAACCGTCCACCAGACGCCGACTTCCGGTGATCCCCATGCCCACGCCGCTCGCATGCTCGACGCGCCCTTCCGCATAGCGCGACGCATTCGGAATGCCCGGCCCCTTGTCGACGATCTGAGCGGCAACGCATTGCGTATCCGGCGACTCGGTGGCGTCGCCCACGAAGAACGTCAGCATCCCGCCCTCGGCATACTGAACCGCATTCCGGACCAGCTCCGATATCGCCGTGACAAAGCGCGTGCATTGGATCGTTTCAAGGCCGAACAACAGCCCCACCTGCCGGGAGCGGTCGCGGATGGACACCAGACTGAAACTGGATCGAATGGGCGTGCTGAGGATACGGTGGCGCATATTAGATCGCTTTGACGACGATGATGGACGCGTCGTCATTGTCACGACGGAAGTCGCGATGCAGGACGGCGGCAATCAAACTCGGATGCTTTTGCATCAGTCCAGGATGCCGATTCAGATTCCAACGCGTCGACAAGCCGTCTGTGGTTGCGATAAACACCCTTCCGAGCCGCCAGACGCTCTCGGTCTGGCGCACCACACGCATGTTATAACCCACCGTGCCGTCCATCGACAACAGATGTTCGACGTCGCTGCCGTTGGTCACAATCGCGACGATATTGCCGATGCCGGCAAAATGCATCGTCATGCTGCTCGCGTCGAACATCGCCACCGCCATGACGGCGCCGCGGGTCGATTTTGCGGCCTCATGCGCGCGCTTCAGCACGTCGGCTGGGGTATCGTCGGGCCGCACGCCGTC
>CAWUJR010000235.1:0-6286 GCA_963922375.1 uncultured Robbsia sp. | reverse complement strand
TCGGGCGCCATGCCACCGGCGCTCGGCTGGGCCGCGGCGACCGGCGCGGTACCGGCGGAAGCATGGTTGCTGGTGCTGATCATCTTCATCTGGACCCCGCCGCATTTCTGGGCACTGGCCATGTACCGCCGTAACGACTATGTAGATTCCGGCTTGCCGATGCTGCCGGTCACGCACGGTGAGAAGATCACGCGGCTGCATATCCTGCTGTACTCATTTGCGCTGTTTGCTGTCACGATGATGCCATTCGCAATACGGATGAGCGGCTGTTTCTATCTGGCATCGGCCGTCGTCCTCGGCGCCATTTTCGTCGGGTACGGTTGGAAGATCTGGCGGGATTATTCGGATGCGTTGTCGCGGCGCGCGTTCCGTTTTTCGATTATCTATCTGTCGTTGTTATTCGCGGCGCTGATGATCGACCATTACCTGCAGATGCTATTCGGTCCGCTCGCCTGATGGGGGTGCAGATACACCGTCGGCGCGCGCTCGCGATGCTGACGGCAACCTGTGCCCCGGGTCTGAATGGCCTGCTGGCGCGGGCGGGTCTGCGATGGGCCGCAGGTACCGCTGCCATCGTGTTCGGCCCGGCATTATTGTCCGCTTGTGGCAAACGTGCGCCTTCGTTCGACAATCTCGACATTACCGGCAGCACCGAATTCAATACCGCGTTCTCGATTCCCGATACGCATGGGCATAGCCGCTCGATTGCCGATGAAAAAGGCAAAGTAGTCGTTTTGTTCTTCGGCTATACGCAATGCCCGGACGTGTGTCCGACATCGATGGCGGAGCTGGCGGAGGCGCAGAAGCGTTTGGGCGCCGACGCGCGGCGTGTGCAGGTGATATTTGTGACGGTCGATCCGCAGCGGGACACGCCCGTGGTGCTCGACCAATACGTCGCGGCTTTCGACCCGTCGTTTATCGCGTGGCGACCGTCGGACGATGCGGCGGTGGCGGCGTTGGCGAAGGAGTTCCATTTGTATGTCGCGAAAGCGCCGAGCGCCGCCTCGGCGTCTGCCGGCGCTTCATCTTCCACGACTGCGTCCTATACCGTCGATCACACGGCGGTCAGCTTCATTTTCGATCCGACTGGGAAGCTTCGTCTGTATGCGCGGGACGGGCAGGGCGTGGACCGCTGGGTCCACGACATCAAGTTGCTTTTGAACGAGGCCGCTTGACGCTTGCCCAAGTCAGGCGAAATCGTGCAATGCACCCCGCATTTTTTTCATCGCACTGGCTTCGATTTGCCGGATCCGTTCTGCTGACACGCCAAACTCGTCAGCCAACTCGTGCAGCGTGGAGCCGCCGGAACCATCGTCCTCGACATTCAACCAACGCGCCTGAATAATCCGTCGGCTACGTTCGTCCAACGCCTCGAGTGCGCTCGATAATCCGTCCGATTGCAGCCGATCGAATTGCCGCGTTGCCAGCACTTCGCTAGGCTCCTGCCGGGTATCGGACAGGTAAGCGATCGGCGCGTACGATTCCTCACCGTCGTCGACCTGGCCTTCAAGTGCGATGTCGCCACCCGACATCCGTCTTTCCATCTCGGCGACGTCTTCCCGCTTGACCGACAATTCTTTCGCCAGGCCGTCAATTTCGTCCGGCGTGAACGCTTGCAACCCTTGCTTGTGACTGCGCAGGTTGAAGAATAGCTTGCGTTGCGCCTTCGTCGTCGCGACCTTCACAGTGCGCCAGTTACGCAAAATATATTCGTGTATTTCGGCCTTGATCCAATGCATGGCATAGGATACCAAGCGCACGTTCTGCGTCGGATCGAAGCGCTTGACCGCCTTCATCAAACCGATGTTGCCTTCCTGAATCAAGTCCGCATGCGGCAGACCGTATCCAAGATAGTGACGGGCGATCGAGACGACCAAGCGGAGATGCGACAGCACCAGATGGCGCGCAGCATCCAGATCGTTGTGCTCACGGTAGTCGTTGGCGAACTGCTTTTCCTCTCCCGGCGTCAGCAACGGGATCCGGTTTACTGCTTGAATATAAGCGTCAATATTGCCGATGTGCCCGGTCAGCAGCGACTTCGGCGTCAGCGCGAGCGCGCCATCGCGCACTTGCGCTGCAGAGAGGGTAGGGGACATGGCTGTGCTCACACGGACTCCTGGTTGAGGCCGAGTTCATACCCGGCTAACGGCTTCAGAATGGAATATTAGCACTCCGTCGAGCAGAGTGCTAAAGGTTTACACCCATGGTATGACCAAAAAATCGTGACAAAGTTCAAAAAAGCTATTGGATTCGTTAATCGATAGTACGCTCGCGTTGCCGGTTCGTCCAGCCTCGGGAGAGAAAAGAGTGTTTCTGAATCGTACGGATGTAACGGGTCGACGCGGTGAAACTCAAAATTTGCTTAGAATGATTGAACCGAGCCTCAGCGGGGATCGGCGCGGATCTGCAGCGGTCCCGCAAAAAAGGGGCCCGAGGTCAAAAGTGACGGAGTGGACGACGGAGTAGTGAATGGTAAAAAGAAAAGAAGTCTCTCGTGCGGTCATGGCGGCGGGACTGGCCATCGTAATAATGAGCCCGTTTGCGGCGCGGGCAGAAAATACGTTCGGACTGCAATTTGCGGGCGGCGAAGCAGACCACCACGGAGAACATATCAATAAGCTCGACCTGGGTTTTGTTTGGGACCCGCATCTGCATTGGTGGGCTATTGGCGGCTGGAACTTTGCCTTGCTCGGTGAAGCCCATGCTGCTTACTGGAACACGGGCGGTAACGTGAACCGTCATATCGGCGAATTCGGCGCGACGCCGGTGATCCGTTTCGAAAAATCTGCCGGGTATATTCGGCCGTTTGTCGAGGCGGGCGTGGGTGTGCGTATCTTGACGCATGCACGCTTCACCGATTCCTACACACTGTCGTCCGGATTCCAATTTGCCGACATGCTCGGCGTCGGGGCATCGTTTGGTAATCGGCAGCAATATGAAATCGGCTACCGCTTCCAGCATCTGTCCAATGCCAGCATCAAACGCCCTAACCCAGGCATCGACTTTAATCAAATTTACGTCCAATACAACTTTCAGTAAACCATACCACCGGTCGCAATGAGGTTTTTGCGGGCAGGCGTGCGTGGCGGACTGCCGCCATGTTGCCGCGCCGCCGTGTCCGTGCGTCACGAATCACGGCTTGACCGCATCAGACCCACGTTGTGGATCAGGCAGGACGTTGCGCAATGCGGACGATATCGTCGACCTGACGCACGATCGCGTCCGGAATACGGGAAGGATCGTTCAGGAGAGCGCGAATCCACGCAGCCGTGGTAGTGGCGTCGAGCGAATCGGGCTGTGGGGGCAGCGGCATGTCCAGGTCGCGTCTGGCAGCCTCCACCAGCACGTCCGACTGGCCGTCGTGCATCCAGTCGATCTGGACCTGCCGTCGGGTATCGGCCACCGCTTCGCCTTCGGTGCCACGGGCGAGCAGGATGTCGCCACCGGCCAGATCGGGAAACTGACCGAACAGCCCCATCAGACTGTCGCGATACGGCGGATGGGTGTAGTTGACCAGACGTACCGCATTCGCGTCGGTAAACGGGTTCAGCAGCTTGACGAGCGTATGTGTGCTGTTACGCACGCCAAGGACCGATCGGAGCTGTAACAACCGCGTCAGGGCCGGCGACAGCACGTCGATCGGTACGAACGCGAGGTTGTCGCGCTGCAATGCCTGCGCTGCCGCATCGCTGGATGGGGCGGCGGCGATGCCCATCGCAGCGAAGATCTGCGCGCTCGTCACCCGGCCGGAATCGGCTCTCACCCCCTGCACGATGACCGGAACGCCGCGTCTTGCCAACAACAACGCGAGCAGCGGTGTCAAATTCGCCTGCTTGCGTGCGCCGTTATATGACGGAATCGAGACAGGTCGGCCGCGGCCTGCGGGCGCTTGAATCGGCGTCAGATGCTGATGCGCAGCGCTCAACATTCCGGCCAGTTCGTCCGGGGTTTCGCCCTTGATACGGTACGCGATCAGGATGGCGCCTAATTCGACGTCGCTGACCCGCGCCTCCAGCATCGCGGCATACAACGCACCGGCGACCTCGCGTGACAGCGCCCGTGCGCCGTGCGCACCGCGGCCAATTTCCTTGATCAATGCGGCGCAGGGGAAAAAATCTTTATCAGACGTCGGGAGCTCGGTCATGGCGTTCTTCAAGCGGATATCATCGGTCGGCGCAGAGTACTATAACGTTTAACTCGCGTCTTCCGCGACGCCGATGGCTTTTCTATCCAGGAGAAGGTCTGATGTCTTATGTCTTTGAACCCGTCGCGGCACCTGCTGTGCCGGTAGCCGGGGTCGATGGAGTGTTTCCGGTGCGACGCATTTATTGCGTCGGCCGCAACTATGCAGCACATGCACGTGAGATGGGGCACGACCCGGATCGCGAGCCGCCGTTCTTTTTCGCGAAGCCCGGCGACGCGGTCGTTTATGTCTCGCCGGGCAGCGAAGGCGGTTTCCCGTACCCGAGCGCCAGCGACGATGTGCACTTTGAGATGGAATTGGTCGCCGCGATCGGCAAGGGCGGTCGGGATATTCCGGCCGCACAGGCGCTCGACCATGTGTACGGGTATGCACTGGGCCTGGACATGACGCGGCGCGATTTGCAGGCGGCGTCGAAAAAGCTCGGACGCCCATGGGAGACCGCGAAGGGCTTCGATCATTCGGCACCGATCGGTCCGATTCATCCTGTGGCCGAGGTCGGCCATCCGTCCAAGGGTGCGATCTGGTTGAGTGTCAACGGGACAGAGCGGCAACGCGGCGATCTATCGGACTTGATCTGGTCGGTGTCCGAGACGATCGCCTATCTATCCGGCTTGTTTGAATTGTTCCCCGGCGACCTGATTTTTACCGGCACGCCGGAAGGCGTTGGCCGCATCGTGCGGGGCGACGTGATGACCGGCGGCATTGACGGTCTGGGCGAGTTTCGGGTGAAAGTGGTCTGATCGTGCCCGATCAGCGTCCGCTTCGATAGCCGACATAGAGCGGATATTGTGCAGGACAGCCGCCGCAGCGTACAAAAAACGTGCGGAATCTGGCAACAGAGTGGCGGCTTCTCCATTTGCAGGTCGACTTACAAAAAAATTCTGCTTTGGCTTTTTTAGGCGATAGTTAAATGCCTGTAGCGTCAATCGACGCGATGATACAGCGGTTGTTTGCCGAATGCCGGCGCGCTGCGCGCGGGGGCCGTCTCATACGAACCGTCCCTGCGCGATCTTCTCATCGTCTTTCTACCGCCCGCTGCCACTGCGGGCGGTACCTCGTGCCATGTACAGCTTATCCTTGCTTGCCGCCCGTGCGCGCGATACCGCCGCATTGCGCTATCCGCTGAATCCCACACCGACCACGCCTGTTTCATCCACCCGATCTTCGACAGCATGTTCCCCCCTTGTATTGTCTGAACGGCGAGCGGGTCGCGTCGACACGTCGGTGGCCCGGTATCGCTCGTCGCTACCTCGGACGTTGACGAAGGTCGGCATGCGCGCATACGGACAGTGCGAAGACCGGGCTGCCGGGACCGCCGTGCGGGGGAGTGGCATGCCAGCGGACCGTCTCCGCTGTTTCCGGATAGTGCCTCCCGCGCACCCTTTGTCATCTTGTTCTTTCAGTGTCGATCGGACCGAGCAGCGTGCGATCGTCGTCGGCCTCGGTCGGATGGCGACACATTGTCCGGAGCGGGCGGAAGCCATCGCAACGGCGATCGTTCACGCGAACCACTTCGTTGCGACCGCGCTCGAGCGTCTCGACAAGCTCGATCGCCGGACGCTGACGTTGCTGCGTGTTTTTTTCGGTATCGACGGAAAAGCCGTTGGGCCGATTGCCCATGCCGCTCGCGAGCGACTGCGCCCGCTGCGGCATTTTTTGTACGATCTTTGGATATTCTCCGAGCGAACGCTGGTTCTGCTGCCGATGCAGCGTGATGCACTCGCGGTACATCCGGACTATCGAACCGTCGGCGTCGGCGAAGCCTTCTTCGGGCGCACCGAAATGGACCGGACGCTGGATGTGCTGCATTTTGCCGCGCGCACGGCAGGCGGTGCGGTCGACCTATTCGATTGCCGCGCCGATCGTCGCACACCAAGCGGAGGGTTGCGCCGAGATAAGCAATCGGTGGTCGACTTTCTCGGTATGTTCGAATGGGCGAACGTCGCCGCCGGCTCAACGCCGACCGAACGCAAGACAATACGTATCCATCCCGCGTTCGCGAGCGCGGTGGGCGCTGCCAAAAGCGAGGATGCCGTGACGCTGGTAAAGATCACGCCGAAGGGAATCCAAGTTGTCGGTACG
>CAWUJR010000234.1:0-6291 GCA_963922375.1 uncultured Robbsia sp. | reverse complement strand
CCGACGCGGCCGCTGCGACTTCTGACGCAGCAACCGCCGCTTCTGACGCAGCCTCGGCGTCGTCGGATTCTGTGGCCGCCGCCCAGTAAGCAATACATGCGGTAAAAGATCTGCTCAATAAGCAGAAATATTTTGCTTATTGAGCAGATTGCGATATGATTCAGTCCATCGCGTTGCCGGGAACGGCCGCATTAAGTGAACGGCTCAGGGTGGTCGCGCCCACCATAAAAGGCCGTAGCGTGTTGTTGGTAGATTCCAGGTTTTGCTACTGGGCCGTTCACTTAATGTTGCGGGGTAGGGAAGATGGTCATCCCGCCGGGCTCATAACCCGGAGATCGCTGGTTCGAGTCCAGCCCCCGCTACCATTTTTGCGGTGTAGGTCGCCCGACGGGGCGCCTGTCGACCTAACCGACTCGGCAGCCGGGGCCTGGATTGATTCCGGTACACCGCGCCGCTATTGATGCTTCCCGCGCAGCTGTATTGCGTGCACGCCACCCGGTCGGGACACAGGGATGGCCCTCAAGCGCCGAGGTAATAGTGAGGCTGTGGAAAGCCTCAAGCAGCGCCTAGAAAATTGCCCGGTGTTCGCGCCGTTAATCGCGAATCGGTCGGCTCCCGTCACAAGGTCCGCGTGGCTCCCGTAAGGGGCCAAAGAATTGCAGCAGTGCCGAGCCCGCTCGATGACGACTGAGTGCTCAATAGGCGAGAAACAAGTCCGTCCGCTTAGCCCCCGTAACCGGGCTGCCTGCAAAGCGCATCTAGCATGTGCGCTTTGCAGGCAGTATGCGAGTTGTCCATCCAATGCGAAGCCTCTAAATCGGAGCTGAATGGAACCCGTAGCAGGCGGGGTAGGCCGGTGAGAACCCGGTAGCAACGAAAAACGCCGAGGGTTGCGTCTCGTAAAACGCAGCCAGTTTCGAATTGATGGGTGGGTGCATTCCTCCCTTAACGGGTGGCCTGGTAATCAGGGTACTTTGTTCTGTCTGATTCGCGGGCAGTCGCGCGCAATACCGCGGTCCCGAACGGAGCAATGAAATACCGGACGAACAGTGGGATGCCGCGTTGCGCTCGTAAGGCGCCTCAATTTCTAAGTGTGTGTTGAAGCAGTAAAGCGTGATTACCGTCGGCGCGGCGACGAAAAATAGCCCGTAGCTCTGCATGGGCACCAAGCTTTGCTAGATACCGATCCCGCTTGCTGTCGGTTCACGCGTGGCAAGCAAGAAAACAAACCGGCGGCAAGATAGGGCCGACGCACGAACTCGTAACGTGCCGATTGACTGGCGGTAGCAGTCACCTCACGCATGACGATCTGAAAGGGTTGTACCGTTCAAGAAATCGTTCGTACCGTGCGCTTGCGGAGCGGGTCGTCATGACGTGAGGATGGTGCTTCGGGTTCGCGCTTGAAGCTGGATAGGTCGGCCGACTGGCTAGAGCTCTACGCGTGGGGTTCTGGTTTTACAGGTCAATTGGAGCGATGGTTCAAGTCCATCTGCCTGATACCAGCCATCCTCGCTGAGCAAGAGTAGCGCGCGTCTGGCATATGCGTTGTCCCGTAAGGGGCAGGGAAATGGGCGTTCTGCAGCCGAATATGCCGTGGCAGATGACGAGCCGAGAAAGAGCGGCGCCTTCACGAAGACGCGAGAGTGCCGCTTCGGCGGGTAAGCGAACGCATCGGTTCCCGGCTTGCGCGTCTTCATGAAGGTCGATCATCAAACTTTGGAGCGGTAAATGACGGACACGGCAGACACCGCGGCACAAGCCGCACAAGACGCAGCTACGACCACGGATGTGGCGACGGAAACGGTAGCGGACGCAGCGACAGCTTCGGCCGTCACAGCTGGTACGGTCGCTGCGACTGCGACCGCGACGCCGGCCGTGGAAAGTGACGCGACGACCGTGGCGGCAGGCGCAGCTGAGAGCACCGAAGCAACTGCATCGGCCAGTTCGGATGAATCGTCCAGCCCGAGCTTGCTTGAGAAGGCCAAGGAAATCGTCGAAGAAGCAGTCGAATGGGTCGAAAAGCACCTGTAACGCGCCCGCCCGACGCCGATGGGTAATCGGCCGCTGGTCCCTGCGATACGGGGCTGGAAGCAGGGGAAGACCGCCGAGTTGGCCGCGAAAAATAAGCCAGTGAACCGCACCTCTATTGCGGTGACGCTCCGGAAAGCACGGGGATCTTCACGCATGGCGATTGCTACGGACCGAATGATGCGCCGTCTGATCAACGGTAGCGATTCCGGCGAGGTAGTCGCCATGACGTGAAGGCGTTTTATTTCCTCGCCGGGTAAGCGCGAGGGCTCTGACAGAGGCAGGTGTATTGCGAGCGGCACTCTCTTTGTCCCTAAGCCAGTCCGGTAGGTGCTGGCACTCTCAGGTGTGCGGGTTCGACTCCCGATCGCTGGCCGAGACTGTTGGTAGAACAGGCGGTGGTGAAAGACCCATTGTCAGAGGACGGCTGGTGTGTGCCTAGCGCGCACACCTGAGAGTAGTTTTTTCAGTAGTTCAACCGAGGCGAGAATGAAGCATGGCGCTATCCTCGGTCAACGCGCCTAGTGACCAGCGTACGCGCACGGTCGTGACCGCAGACAAAGGGGGATGCTCGGTGGAAGCCCGAGCACCCTCACACATGGCGATGGTCGGGGACTGGAAATCCCTCACTGATGGGCGAGTCGTTTAGCTGACTCCATCGAAAAGCTAAGGCAGTCGCCAGTTGTGAAGGTGAATGCGTATGGGACGCTATATAGCAGGAGCGGTACACGACGCGGCTCGCGGCGCGGCGTTCGCTGGTTCAAATCCAGTCACCTTCAACGTGGAAAGCCCCGGTACGCAAGCCGGCAAGTGGGGGCGGGGCCCGCGCTCCGCTCAACCTACTTAAGGCCCGTCAATTGAAGGCAAATCCTAGTTTTTCCACCATCGCGTCCGCTGTCGTTGGCTTGTTAATCGCGGTCGTCGTAACGATGTCGATTCATGTGGTTCCATCTGGTCATCGCGGCGTGGTCAAGATGTTCGGTGATGTGCAGAAGGACGCTCTGCCCGAAGGACTGCACCTGCTGAACCCGCTGGCCAGCGTAGTCGATTTCAATATTCGCTACCAGAGCGTGACTGCGGACAAGGCCGAGGGCGGTACGTCGGATCTACAGGATGTTTTTGAAGACATCACGTTGAATTACAGTTTCGACTCTGCGCACGCCGCAGACATCTACAACGACTTTGGAAACGACGACCTGATCGAGACGCAATTCATCAAGCCGGCGTTGTTCGAGTCGTTCAAGGCGGTAAGCGCGGTGTACACGGCCGAACAGCTCGTGACGGAACGGAAGATGGTATCTCAGCAGATCGTGAAGACGCTCCAGGCGAAGCTGGACAAATACCATGTGATCGTCAGCGACATCAACGTCCAGAATTTTCACTTCGACGAAAAGTTCGCCGACGCCGTTCGTCGCAAGGTTGTTGCTGGGCAAGACCGTTTGACCGCGGAGCAGACGCTCCAAACAGCGCAGATCGTCACTCAGCAGAAAGTCATCGAGGCAGAAGGGAACGCCAAGGCAATCGCGATCCAAGCCCAGGCAGTCGAGCAGCAGGGCGGTGACAAGTTTATCGCGCTCGAGGCGATCAAGAAATGGGACGGCCGATTGCCACAACAATGGTCAGGTGGCGCAATTCCCTTCGTGAATTTGGCGTCTTCGAAGTAACGAACAAGCTGTCCCCGCAGCGAGTCCTTTGCGCCCCACCCGGGGCGCTTTTTTTATCTGCGCGGCTTGGTCTTCGGCGGATAGTACGGACGTACCTTTGCCCCGGACGCGCGCCTAGCCTCCATGAGTACCTTATATGATTCGTTCTTATAGAGCGCCTGGGGGCTGATTCCCGCTGTTCGGCCGGCGCGATATCCGGTGGCGCCGCCGGCGACGAGTGCGATCGCCATCTTCATGCGGTCGGTGGTGGTTCTCATGCGTGAACACCTGATAGCGCTCGCGCGCGGGCCGTCTGGAGAAACCCGGCGAGAATCTCGCTCGATCGAAAGTGGCTTACCGCGGCCGGTGCGACGGGGACCTGACCAGCGAGGCACCAGACTACGTCGACGCGGGCTCTACCGCGCAGGCCGCTCTGCCGGTATGACTCAACCAGGCCAGCGTTCTGCGCCTGCTCAAGGGCTGCCACAAGCGTCGTGGACCCGATCCGCAGAGTCTGAAGTATTGACGTTCGTGGAAGAGCACCTCTGTCTCCAAGCAGGGCCACGATCGCAGCGACGACGTCAGTCACCGATCGCCGCGGTGCACGCATCGACATGGAGGTCGTCATCACTGCGGATCTCCTGATTCCGGTTTGAAGGACGGCAGCGGGTTCCAGTGAAACGCCGGATCGTCCTGGTTGCCGAAACTCAGGCCAGGCCGATACGTGAGATTGACGGTATAGCGGTCCTCTCCGTACCCGCGGCGCACCCACTCCTGCGGCCAGCAGACCTCACCGAACTCACGTTTCCCGACAGCGCGATGCATAACCGGTGCGCCATCGCCGTAACGCCCGTCTTTATATTCAAAACTTGATCCTTTATAAATGAAGACGCATCTGCCGGCGATCTTGACTCCTAGCTCTCCTGAGTCGTTGACAATCCAATCGACGTCACTCGCTTCAATAGCGCTCAGGAGCTTACCGTTGAACATGGGACAGCTCCTCGATGTAAGGCATCGGTGTTCGTTCGGATTCGAGGGCGAAGTCGATCGCGTCGCGCTGCGTCTTCCCGAACGCATAGGCGAGCTTGCCAGCACAGTCGTAGGTCATGTTGTGTGGGGACGATTCGTCGGACCGGTAAGTAAAAAACGCTTTCCGGGTGAGAACGAAGTCTAGGCGCTGAGTTTCGGTGTAAGGCATGGCTTCTGGTTCAGAAATTCAAGACGGGCGCACGACGGCATTTTGCAGCGCGCACCAGGGATATCGATGCCGCATTTGGAGCATGGTGGCTGCACGACAGGGCCTACAATCGCTTCCTGCTCATTTGCATAGAGGGTAGAGGTCATAATCGCCCGTCACCAGCGTCTTGCGCCCATATTCCGTCGAGTGCTTGAGCGAAACGGCGTAAATGCGATGACGGGCCCGCCCAATACCAAGGCGTGCGACGGGCATTGCCCTGGTCGGGGCGGGCTTGAGTGGGCGAATTGCGCCAGCATTGGCCGCCAAAGCATTACGTTCGCGAGTCATATCCATTGCAGTCTGCTGAAACTTATCCCGTTCCGCTTCCAGCTTGGCGATGTGGTCGAGAAGGGCAATGACTGTTGCGGGTGTGGCGTCATCGTGAAAATAGAATAGATCCCAGCTATCGTGACCCTTGCGATTCGCCTTCTCTGCCGCCGCCCGCAGCGCTGCTATCTGTTCTGGTGTCATTTCAGTATCTCCCCGGCGAGAATAAGGTTTGCTTCGGCACCACAAGCCGCTTTCCGTTACGTTTCACTGCTACGTGCGCCGGAATAACTTTCATATGCACCGTCTTGCACTTCGACCAATCGAAATTGACGCGAGCAAATGATGAACATCTCTCGCATTTCTCGATGCGCCGCGTCAGGCGCTTGTTATTGCGCACGATCATGTCTTCGGCTCCCTTGATAACTTGTTCCAATCCTTTATAGACATGCAGAACGGCATGCAGCGTGGTCGTTTTACCATGACATATCCGCCCGATTGCGTCATGTATATGATCTTCCCTATTTCATCGTATGCGGCTCGATAGTCTGGACAAGAGCTCATTTCTTCTCTCCCCGTTGCGCGAGCGCGGCTGCGGCGGCGCGATACGACTCTTTGAATTCGGGCATCAAGTCGTCCCAGTCATCTTCATGCCACGCAGGCAATTGGGCTTTTAGCGCCTGATACAGCGCTTCCCCAGTCACCTCGACAGGCGCGGCCACTGGCGGGGTCGGGGCGGCAAACAACATGCGTCCCCACATTGAGTAAAAATTCCAGCCGGGATTTAGGTACGCTTGGTATATCTCATCGGTCGGCTCTTTCGGCACCAACTGCCACTGGTCATCGTCGTATGTATCGGTGCGCTGGCTCATGCTCCACCTCGCTTGGCGAGAAGTGCAGCGTCGACAAGGCGGTCAAGCTCTTGGCCGATTACGGCACGCGTGCTCGGGATGCTGCCTTTCTTGTGCTCATAAACTGTGGCATAGATGAGCGTTACCGGCGGTTTAAGATCAGCATTTACGCCGTAACCTGAGCGAACTTCTCGATACCGTGCCGCATCCTCCGCATCCCCTGCGCCAATAGGGGCGAAGTAATCACCGCACGCGGCGCGGATCA